>JAHACE010000083.1 GCA_018376005.1 Atopobium sp.
TTGTACGTATTAAGAATTTCAACAATCTTTTCTTTACTTGCAAAGTCTTTCGGATAAATGTTGATTGACGTGGGCTTATTAAGGTCCGCATATCCCATCTTAGAAAGATTTGACTCATACGTTGCTGGCGTTGCCCTTAGCATTGACGCAGCAATAGCTGCTAGCTGCGATGGGTCAGCATTGAGCTTAAAGGCACTTGCGAGCGTTGCTTGATCTACCTGCATTGCATTGGACATATTTGCCACAACGCCCTGCATAGCTGTATTGAGTGCGCCTGCAATCTGATTTTGCATCCTCGAAGCAACCTGCGTCATTACGCTTGTCAACGCGGACTGTACGTATGCGCTCATAGCA
This sequence comes from Atopobium sp., assembly GCA_018376005.1. Taxonomy (GTDB): domain Bacteria; phylum Actinomycetota; class Coriobacteriia; order Coriobacteriales; family Atopobiaceae; genus Lancefieldella. Next base: position 355 of record JAHACE010000083.1, read on the forward strand.
CGCGTAATAGCCGCAGAAAGTGCACTTGCAATCTGTGATTGATAAGCACTCATAAGCCTCTGAGAAACCTCAGCCTGAACACTTGGAAGGTCTGGGTTGGTTCCCAGCTTATTTGCTAGAGCACTAACCAGCTGTTGCTGCAGGTCATCGGTATCAACCGCAGAAGAAACCGTAGTTACAATCTGCGTGCGTACCTGATCTGTTGCAAGGTAGTCTGCCATGGTCTTACCGGGATTAGCGGCGCTCCAAGAGTTCCACCCCAGAGCAATATTGCCCATAAGCGAAGAAATAGCAGCTTGTCCTCCTGGTTTGAAATTAACGGTAATGCCAGAAAGAATCTGCTGAATGTCTGCTGCAGAGAGCTCTGGGAAAGCCGCCGCCAGCGCAGCTGGATCAAGCGAAGACGTAACAGAAGACAGAACATCGCTATCAGACAAATTAAGCTGTGACGGATCAAAAGCAGGTAACTGCACGTCAGAAAGGTCAAGCGAGGACATATCCAAGCCAGACAGATTAATTGACGAGAAGTTCAGCGCCTGTGAATTAAAGTTAAACGCCGAAGACAGCACGTTAGAATCAACGGAAATGAGAGAGCCGATAGAAAGTCCCTCAGAAGTCTGACCGTTCTTCTCGTCCTCAAAGGTTTTACCAGTGAAAACGTCAACATCTGGACGATTCATCTGATCCTGGACAATAGGAGATGTCTCTGCATCAGAAATCATCTTCTGAGTCAGTTGTGGTGTGTAGTAAATGCCCTCAGAAAGCGCTCCCGTGGTAGTTGGGTCTTTTGCCTGAACAACACCAACAATATGCAGGTCAGGTGCATTGGCAATGAGGTTATTCATGTATGACTGATCATCGGATTTGTCTGTCCAGACACCAAGATTACTATCCCAAACATAACGTTGATTAGGCATAACCAGCTTAAACGTTGGAGACATCAACTGCTCGTAGGTGTATGTACTATGAGACTCTTCGATAGTGCTAGATTCTCCACTTGCAATTTTATCAACGGTAGAGCGCAGCGGTCCTCGTAAATGGAAGGATTTCCTGGAAGCTCACTAAACAGCGTAGTGCTTGCAAATGAAGCAAGCGGACTATATGACGGAATCTTAGGCGACACCTTAGAGAAGGTAACGTCTGGCTGCACCTGAACAGGGTCAGAAGAGCCAGAGTCCGCGCCTGCTGGCAGGTAGATGAAGGGGCTTACGGAATAGCCATACGTAATAGCGCTGGCATACGTGTTAATGCCGCCACCATTATTGTCGAGAAAAGCCTTCAAGCTGGTCAAATCATTAGACCCGATACTTTCTGCCTGCATCCCCAACCTATTATTGGTAGGAATAGCACCTTCAGCGGGCTGATTTTCTAGTTTTGCAGCTTCTGCGTTTTTCTGATTCTGCGTCATCTCACTTTGTGCGTCTTGCGTTTGAGAATCAGCTGAGTCAGAACTGCTTCCACTTCCAGAAATAAAGGAAGAAATATTAACGGACTGTTCAGAGATGGTGAGTGGATACATTGAAAGCGTATCCTCCTCAACCTTTTTGATGTAAATTAAACGAGAGACCCAGTGCAGTCAGAAGCGACATAGAGGTCTTACGAGAAGGCTTGGCTTCTCGACGAGCAACGCTTGCAACATCAAATGGATCTGAATCAGCAGTTACCTGGCCATCTGCCAGCTCAACAATACGCGTTGCATACTGATGAGCCAGCTCAGGATTATGCGTAACCATGATAACTAAACGGTCCTTGGCCACCTCTTTGAGCAAGTCCATAACCTGTACGGACGTTGAAGAGTCAAGCGCACCCGTTGGCTCATCTGCCAGTAGAATCTCTGGATCGTTAACTAGTGCACGAGCAATAGCCACGCGCTGCATCTGTCCACCAGAAAGCTGATTTGGACGCTTATTTGCGTGTGCTTTAAGGCCAACCTTATCAAGGGCTTCAAGTGCGCGTTCGTGACGCTCTGTCTTGGAGACACCAGAAAGCGTCAACGCAAGCTCAACGTTACTCACCACGCTTTGATGAGGAATAAGGTTATAGGCCTGGAATACAAAACCAATGCGGTTGTTTCTATAGGTATCCCAGTCTCGCTCTTTGAACTTCTTGGTAGAAATACCGTCTACTAGCAAATCTCCTGAGTCAAAGCGATCAAGACCACCAATAACATTGAGCATAGTGGTCTTACCTGAACCCGAGGGTCCCAGAACTGCTACAAACTCGTTATCCCTAAACGCAACGGAAATATGGTCCATTGCGGTTTGTTCAAATCCACCAGTGTTATAACGCTTTGAAATACCTTTGAGCTCAAGCACGCGTTGCTTCTTTCTTGTTGAACTGTATGGAGCGCGGGACTTTCCTGTTAGTTGGCTGCGTCTTCGTTAGCTGTATCTGTATCAGCTACACCGTTCTTCTCGCCAGCAGCTGTCTGAGCTACTGCATCCTCTGCAAATGGATCAGCAGTGACGTCCTCAATAACCTTCTGCTGAGCCCAGCTCAAGCCGTAGAGCAGGCCAAAGAGCACCCAGAACCATGGCGCATAGAGCATGACAACCATCAAGAGGGCAAAAAGTCCTCGGAGAAGAGTCCAAGGGAGCACCACAATCAGGAAGAAAAAGAATGGCAGTACAAAGAGGATTGCTGCAAGCGTGCGAAGTACAACTGCCACTGTCTTAGTCAACGAGAACCCCGTATTGCGTGCAATAAGCAGACCTACCAGGCCAGCAATGCCAAAATACAGCATGATTGGCGCAACAAAATAGGAATAGAACAGCGGTGTGGAAGGGTCTTGAGGCAGCGTTTGCCTAAGAACCATCAAAACAATTCCCAAAACCGTTAAAACGCCAAGAAATGATGCATTTCCAATAAAAGTCTTTTTCGTCATAGTTAACTCCTTTGAGAAGGGGTATTAAGTATAGTGTAACTAGTACCTTGTTCCCGACCTTGTCTATTTCATACGCGAGATGCCGCTAAAACCACTGCTCTCCATATGTTTCAGGGTCAAACGTTTGAATTAAAGGAGTTTTTCATGACTGATGCAGAACTCAAAGCAAGCGCTGAGGCGTTTGTTAACGAGCACTGGGAAGAGATTATTGAGGATATTCGCTACCTTGTGCAGGTAGAGTCCGTTGAGGATCTGTCTCTTGCAGAGCCAGGTAAACCTTGGGGCCCAAAGTCTTACGAGGCACTTCGCCGCGGTCTTGAGATTGCAGAGCGCCTAGGCCTTGAGACCACAAATGTTGACGGTTATCTGGGCTTTGGTGACCTTCCTGGTGAGTCCGAGAAGTACCTTGCTACCATCGCTCACTCCGACATTGTTCCTCTTGGTAAGGGATGGACGGTAGACCCGCTTGACGTTACCCGCCGCGAAGGCTTTATTCTGGGTCGCGGCGTTCTGGACGACAAGGGTCCTTTGGCACTCTCACTCTGGGCAGCACACTACTTTGTAGAGCAGGTAAAAAAGACTGGCAAGAAGCTTCCTTACACCCTGCGCGCCATTGTTGGTAACAACGAAGAGACCGGCATGGGCGACGTCCCTTACTACCTCTCCAAATATCCAGAGCCAGCATTCTGCTTCACTCCTGATGCTGAGTTCCCTCTTATTTGCGGCGAGAAGGGCGTGTACCACGCTCAGTTCACTTCTCCAAAAATTGCTGGTGCAAACAGCGAGAAGATTGTTGAGCTTGACGGTGGCACCGTACCTAACGCAATTCCAGGACTTGCAAGCGCACTTGTTCGCGCTGACGCTTCTACCTTGGCTGATACTGATTCCATCAAGGTTGAGGACGCAGGTGTTGAAGATGATGGCACCAAGCTTGCCCGCATTAACGCAACAGGTAAGGGTGGACACGCTTCCATGCCTGAGGGAACTGTCAACGCAATTGGCCTGCTTGTAACCTACCTGCTTGATAACAACATCTGTGGAGAAGCAGAGCGTGACTTCTTGACCTTCTCACAGCAGCTTTGCTCAACTACTGACGGTACTGGAACTGGTATCCAGAGCACTGACGACAAGTTTGGTCCTCTGACCTGCATCTCTGGTACTATCCGTACCAAGGGTGACGTCTACGTACAGACTATTGACTCCCGCTATCCAACCTCAACCACTGGCGAGGCAATTACTGCACGCATGACTGAGCTTGGTGAGGCTCATGGTTGCACCTTTGAGGTTCTTTCCGATGCAGTTCCTTTCTACATTGACCCAAGCTCTCCTGAGATTACTACCCTTCTTGATACGTTCCATGAGTACACAGGAAGCAATGAGCAGGCGTTTGTTATCGGTGGCGGCACCTATGCACGTCACTTTAAGCGTGCCGTTGCCTTTGGTCCTTATGACAGTAAGGCAGCAAAAGACCTGCCTGAGTGGGTTGGTATGGAGCACGGTCCTGACGAGGGAATCTCTGAGGAATGGCTCAAGCGTGCTCTTAAGATCTACATTGTCAGTATTGCTCGCCTGATGCAACTTGACCTGTAAAACTACAAGCACAGAAATGTAAGAATAAAGCCTCTGTATTCCATTTGATTTGACTGCCTCCCATTTCTTATGTCCAAGAAATGGGAGGTAGTTCATATGCGGGTGATTATGATTCTGCAGCGTGTTAGCGCCGGCTTTTAGGCCTGGCGCACAAAATAGCGCAGCTTTGGTAGGTTCTGCTGAAGAATCGACATGTTCTTCATCAAGATAGCCAGGCAGCTAGGCGGTCGCACTACCTGATATGCATCTCTATGCATAAACTTCATCTAATATGCTTAAACATGAATAGACTTATATAAGAAATTTAACTATCAATAAATTCTGTATCTACGGAACA
>JAHACE010000084.1 GCA_018376005.1 Atopobium sp.
GTTGGCTGTGTCCAACGCCCAGGTACCCGTAGAAGCATCAAAGGTAAATGAGGCGGTAATTTCGCAGGTGAGCGAACCAAAGAAGGTTGGTGAAACACCTGACATTCTTACCCAGCAAGTCTGCTGTTCACGATCAAAGCCTGCATCAAGAACAGTAAACGTTGCACCAGAGAACTGCGAGCTATAAGAAATAGCTTCGTTTGGATTTTTTTCATCAAGCTTGGCTAGTACATCGCCGATGGCATCAAGGACTTTTGTTGTGGAAACACCTGAAGTTGCCTGGTAGGAGACAGATTGGGTCTCTTCGTCACCAATAGCGTTCCAACCCTGGGTATTTGCGTATCCTAACTTGGAAATCTTTGTGGCAGCAATTGCGTTACCCGTGTAGGTAAGGCGTACGACAGAGTTGGCGTAGCCTGTGGCGCCAAACTGAGCAGCATCGCTGGAGATTGCCGTGGTACTTCTGGTGCGAGAAACAACTTCAATGCCCGTAAGGAGTAAGGACTCATCAGCGTCATACTCGCCCGGAGTCCAAGCTGGGGCTTCGGCTCGTGTGCGAGCGTCAGCGATAACAGTATCTGTTGAAGGAACGTTGCTCACGCGAATAAAGAAGACGATAACCGCAGATAAAAGGGCAAGACTTAAGAGTGCAAGAATGCCAGAAAGCAAGCTGTAGCGGCGTACAAACCTAAAAAGCGCACGACGCCTGCTGCGAAGATAGCTTGAGAACGTATCAGCAACATCTTTTATAGACGTTGCGTCATCGTCAGAGGTTGCATTACCTGCGCTAGCAACGATTTTCTCCAGGTCAGTGGTGCTATCTGCGTCGTTTTCAGGAGAGCTCTCATCCGAAGCAGAGTAAGTCTCATCCTCTTCACCATCTTCGTCTAGACCAGGAAAGATAGGGCTGACAATTTCCATGATGTAGTCTTCATCAGCAGCGGCCATATCGGCAGCAATAGGGTCGGTGACCTCTTCAAGCTCGTCGGTCTTCTCGCCAGCGGTGTCAGCTGTCTCAGCAGCCTGGGCATCAAGAGTCTTCTGATCAGAAGAGGTGTCCTCTGCAGCAGGTGTGTTATCTGGTTGTGAAGTTTTGTTCTTAGAAGTCATAGCGCCTCATTACCGTCTAAACCTGCTGTAATTTTCTCACAATTATGTAACTTGTGTACCCTCATCCTGTGCAGATAGGGAGGTATCGGTTTAAAAACCGCCTAGTGGTGGTACACTTCTTTAGTTGAATTCTCACCTCGCAAGCAGCTTTGCAACAGTTTGGCCGCATGTCAATGAGCCAAGCGCGCACGAGGCACTTATCTTAGGAGCAAGAATGCGTGACAAGCTAGAAAAAATCGTCGAGGCCTATGCTGAGCTTGAGCAAAAGCTTGCAGACCCAGCTGTTGTCTCTGATCCAAAAGAGTATGCTCGCGTGGCAAAAGAGCACTCTAATCAGGCAGATTTGGTTGCTCACGCCAACAAGTACATCACTGCCCTTGATGACATCGAGGCTGCAAAAGAGCTTCTCAACGCTACTTCTGATCCAGAAGAAAAAGAGATGCTGCAGGAAGACATTGCTGCTAATGAAGAGATGCTCCCTCAGCTTGAGGATGAGATCAAGGTCATGCTGATTCCAGGCGATCCAAATGACGAGAAGGACACTATCGTTGAGATTCGCGCTGGTGTTGGCGGCGATGAGGCAGCAATCTTTGCAGGCGACCTCTTCAAGATGTATGAGCGCTTTGCTGAGGCTCGTGGTTGGAAGACAGAGATCCTGTCCAGCTCTCCTTCTGAGGCAGGTGGCTTCAAGACTATTGAGTTCAAGGTCACGGGCGATAAGGTCTATTCAGTTATGAAGTATGAATCCGGCGTTCACCGTGTTCAGCGCGTTCCTAAGACTGAGTCTCAGGGCCGCATTCAGACCTCTACCGCAACTGTTGCAGTTCTTCCAGAGGCTGATGAGATTGATATTCAGATCAACCAGGAAGACCTGCGCATTGACACCTACTGCGCATCCGGCCCTGGTGGTCAGTGCGTTAACACCACCTATTCCGCAGTTCGTATTACTCACCTGCCAACAAATACCGTTGTTCAGTCTCAGGATCAGCGTTCTCAGATTCAGAACCGCGAGGTTTGTATGCAGATGCTTCGTGCTCGCCTCTACGAGATGGAGCTGGAGCGTCAACAGGCTGAGCAGGGTGCAGAGCGTCTTTCCCAGATTGGTCATGGTGCACGCTCCGAGAAGATTCGTACCTACAACCAGCCACAGGACCGTGTAACCGACCACCGCGTCGGCTTCAACGGCACCTATAATGGCGTTCTTCTGGGCGATACGCTGCCATCCGTTATTGAGGCTCTTGCTGCAGCAGAGCGTGCCGAGAAACTCGCTCAGGCTGTTTAAGGCGCAAACTTCATGACGGATGAAGTTTGGACAATCCAGAAAATTTTGACGTGGACTACTCAGCACCTGGAAAAGAAGGGTGATGAGCATCCACGTCTTTCTGCAGAATGGCTTTTGTCCGCAGTGACAGGCCTTTCTCGCGTTCAGCTCTACACCAACTTTGACAAGCCGCTTTCTGCGGATGAGCGCACTCGCATGCGCGAGGCAATTAAGCGCCGTGCAGAAGGGGAGCCGCTGCAGTACGTGACGGGCGAGATGCCCTTTAGGCACCTGGTTCTTACCTGCGAGCCAGGCGTGCTTATCCCACGACCAGAGACAGAGGTGCTGGTAGACGTTGCGCTGGCAGGTGTTGACGCGGCAACTCAAAACGCTGACGGCGAAGTGCGCGTGCTTGAGGTTGGTGTAGGAACGGGCTGCATATCGCTCTCTATTGCTACTGAGCGTCCACAGACACGCGTCTACGCTACAGATCTTTCTCCTCAGGCGATTGCGCTGGCAAGGCGTAATAGAGACGCCTTGGACCTCCAGGAGCGCGTAGAACTCATTGAGTGCGACCTGGTAGAAGGCGTACCCACAGAGCTTGCACAGTCCTTCTCGGTGTTGGTGTCTAATCCGCCCTACATCCCCACACGCGTGCTCGAGCAGGAGGTACCTGCCGAGGTCAAGGGTTTTGAGCCTGAGTTGGCGCTTGACGGGGGAGAGGACGGTCTTGACGTCTATAGGCGATTGCTCGAGGCTGCTCCACATATGCTTCTACCTGGCGGAATGCTCTGCGTTGAGCTCTACGAGGGGCACCTGGACAAGGCCGCGCATCTTGCCGAGGAACAGGGTGTGTGGGAGTCCGTTGAGGTCAAAGAGGATCTGACGCACAGGCCGCGCATTCTTGTGGCGTACCTAGCAAAGTAGCGCTTCAGCCGTCTGGCGAGAAAAACTGTGTAACGCATAACACCGCGCAGCACACAACGCCGCGTAGCACACAACAATGAGTCGAGGGTTTTTATGGGCGAATACATCAAAGTTGATCAGATGAATCCGGATACATCTGTAGTTTCTTTAGCAGTTGAGGTGGCGCGTCGTGGCGGCGTGCTTATCATGCCTACCGATTCTGTCTATGGCATTGGCGCAGCTGCAACTCCTCAAAACCCTGGTCATAAGCGTATTTTTGAGATTAAACAGCGTCCCTCAACGCAGACGCTTCCATGGCTTGTGGGCAGTAAATCTGATTTGCAGAAGTACGCTCACATTACGCACAGCTGGGCAAATAAGCTGGTAGAAGCATATTGGCCAGGAGCTCTTACGCTGGTGGTTACCGCATCAGAGAACGTTCCTGATGAGTACGTTTTGCCAGACAACAGAACCATTGCACTCCGTATGCCCAACTCACCTCTGGTGTGTCAGATTGCACAGCAGCTTGGATGCCCTTTGGCTACTACCAGCGCCAACACGCACGGAGCTCCTTCTGCAGTTGATGGATGTGGCCTTGAAGCGGGCCTTATTGAGCAGGCAGACTTGACGCTTGATGGAGGTCCGGCGCCTCTTGCTATTGCGTCGACTATTGTCGACTGCACGGGTGATGAGCCGCGCATTTTGCGCGAAGGCGCCATCACAACCGAGGATATTCTCGCCACTGCGGGATTTGCAAAATAGATAAAA
>JAHACE010000085.1 GCA_018376005.1 Atopobium sp.
GCTGTTGGCGCTGCTACACATAGCGAGAAGGGCGAGCAGCTTTCAGACTCTATTTACGGCAGCGCTTCGTGGTGTCCTGCAACTTCATACGACCTTGCAGACGCAGCGTATGAGTGGTCAGCTGGTCAGTATGCAGATGCAACAGATTCTCGTGCTGAGGGTGTATGGACCCAGCCTCTCTCGCAAGATCTTGCTGGCGCATATGCTTCATTTGTCAACAACATGGATCTTCTCGACAGCAATGACAGTAAGGTCAGTCTTGATGAGACTAACTCTGGCGTCTATACCGCTGGATCATATGCAGACCTTCTTATCAACGAGCTTAAGACTTCTGCGAATAACTTTGTCAGAGACAACGCATTCCCTTATACCTCTACTCCTCAGCGACTGGAAGAGCCTACGTTCCCAGGTGATCCAAATCTCGCGACGGTTCGTGGTACAGATAATGCAGCTCCTGCTACTCAGCAGGTTCAATCTACTATCTACGATACTGCTGAGCACTATTTTGGCTCTCTGAACTCAGAATCTATTTGGGTTGTATATAACCTTCGTCGTCAGAGCGTTGAGCTTGAGAACTTGAGGGGTTTCTCGCGAGCCTTAAGAGGCGCGTCGCTTCCAGTTGGAGCTTTTGATGCTCCTGATAGAAGCACCCGCGCTAATCAGCTTTTTGGTGTTGGAGAGCAAAGTACACTGCATTTTGATGAGCAGACTGCTGACCTCATTAAAAAGAACCTTGATACGTACATGAAGCTTGCCGATTGGAAGTCCAGCTACGCTAATGATTGGACCTCTGATCTGAATAAGGCTGATACGCTGGAGAATGACATTCCAACTCGTGTTGATATGTTCAATCCACTGTACTTTACCAGCGCATCTTACAAAGGCTATCAGACAGCATCGGTTGCTCCTTATTGGCGTATTAATGAGGGCGCTCAGAATACTGATACTTCAATTTGCACCTCGTTCAATTTGGGCCTGTCTCTAAAGCATTTCTCGGGCGTGAGCAGTGTTGATTACACGCTTGTTTGGGATAAGGGCCACGTTCTTGCCGAGAGAACAGGCAATGCAACTGCCAACTTGGTTTCTTGGATTGTTTCGTGTGCGTCTGCTTAAAGAGGAGGGCATAGCGTGTTTCAAACAAAGAATCGCCGACTGTATGGTGTTATAGTCATCGTTGTGCTTGCGGTAGGAGCAATATTCTTCTCTCTTATGAGGGGTGCTGATAAGTCTCAGTCACAAGCAAGCTCGCAATCCCAACAGACGCAACAGACGCAGTCTCAGAGCTCACAAAACAAGGGCTACATTGATTCTGTTGCAGCGGATGACCCGTATGCAAAGGGCATTCATCATGTTCGTATTGTGGTGAAGGATTACGGCACTATCGAGGCAACTCTTAACGCAAACGTTGCGCCTATCACGGTTTCCAATTTTGCTCATCTTGCCGAGTCAGGCTTCTATAACGGCCTTACGTTCCATCGCATTATTGACGGCTTCATGATTCAAGGTGGAGATCCTAAGGGCAATGGCTCAGGCGGATCCGAGAATAAAATCAAGGGTGAGTTTACAAAAAACGGTGTCGAGAATAACATCTCGCATACACGTGGAACTATTTCCATGGCACGCGCCCAAGATCCAAACTCTGCAAGCTCACAGTTCTTTATCATGCAGGCAGATAACTCAACTCTGAATGGAAATTACGCTGCATTTGGCACGGTAACAAGTGGAATGGACGTTGTCGATGCAATTTGTAAAGGCGTAACCCCAACCGATTCAAATGGAACTATCCCTGCTTCAGAGCAGCCAGTCATTGAGTCCATCACAATGATTGATTAGATTCCTTATATAAAATATTGTTATGTTATTGAATGACCTGCGAAAAGTTATAAAGTTGCAGGTCATTAGCGTATAACAGGCCTCTCATGATATACTATTGTTATCCGAGAGGAGTGGTGTTATGCGAGCTGTTGGCGAGTTTTGCGTTCACCCAGGTCAGGGCGTATGTCTTGTTGAAAATGTAGTTTCGGAGCCTACTCCGGCCTACGTTTTGTCTCCTATTGGGCAAAAACATCCTGTTCAGATTGTATTTCCTCTTGATCAAGAATTCAGACTACGCGATCTTATGACGCGTGATGAGGCTACAAATCTTGTTGATATATATCCTCAAATTGAACTCATTACCTTTCACATCCACAACGCCTCTCTTGAAGAATCTCACTTTAGACATGCCATCAGGGAAGGTTCTTGTAAAGACTCCATTAGTATTGCTAAAACATTTAGAGCTCGTATTGATAAGGCGCGTTCGCTCAACAAGAAACCACCTGTTTCTCACGAGAGAATTTTTAAGATGGCTAGTAATCGTGGTCTTTACGAGCTTATTACGGCGCTTAATTGCACCGTTGACGAGATTCAAAAGGTGTTTAGTTCGCGCTATGGCGTAGAAATTGGAAAAGCATAGCGTACAATTAAACCATCCGTTCAAGAGATGGGAAATTATGGCTTCAGAAACATCTGCAAATCGTGCTGTTGTTACTGTTTTGGGCAGCGATGCTCCAGGAATTGTTGCAGCAATTTCTACCACTTTGGCCGAGTCCAACGCTAATATTCTGGATATCGCTCAAACCATTTTGTCTGGTATTTTTACTATGACCATGTTGGTTGAACTTCAGGATGCTGAGTCTTTCTTGAGCCTCAAAGAGCGTCTTGATACCGTCTCAGAAAAGCTTGGTGTACAGGTTAACATGCAGCGTGAAGAGGTCTTCACGTTTATGTATCGTCCATAAAGAGGTAGTGTTTTGTCAGAGCTTTCAACTGAAGAACTCATTGCTCAAAAACAGTCTTGGCTCACTCAAGATGTATCAAATTTGAAAGTAGATATTGTCTTTTCCGATATGGATGAGACGTTTTTGCATACTGACAAATCTCTTGATGTCAAAAACATGGCAATGCTGGACCGTCTGGCTGAGCTAGACATTCCTTTTGTCCCATGCTCTGGACGCGCGTTTAACGTACTGCCAAAAGAAGTTGTGAACCATCCTGCTTCTAAGTATGTGGTTTCTTGTGACGGTGCCGTTATCAGAGATCTTTCAACTCAGACCGTGCTTCACGAGTCCACAGTGACAAAAGAGCAGGCACTTGAGTTGTATCAAAAGCTTAAGGACTATCCTGTGACTTTTGACATCTTTGCGGACGGAGGTGTCTATCTGGAGCGCTCAAGACACAATCTGATTACTCAGCTTGGTATCCCCGCAGATCACGCAGCATTTATGCAGCGTTCTCGCACACCCTTTGATCAAAGCGTTGAGGAGTTTATTGAAGGCGTTACTACCATTGAGCGTCTTGGTTCCTACTGGTCTGTTGCGGAAGGCGAGAAATACCAGGCACTTGTAGCAGATGCTGTAGCTTCGGTAAAGGGACTCAG
>JAHACE010000086.1 GCA_018376005.1 Atopobium sp.
GGATGTGTTGCCATAAATAACGTACCTCTCGCCTCTTGATAGACAGTATTCTCTCACTCTTGAGGCAAGAGTAACGTCATGTATTCCTAGATTACTTCTCTAGCAGCTTTCTCTTGAGGAAGAAGCTTAGAGAAACCAGCGAGACAGAGGAACAGACAAGTGTGCCCTGAAGCGCAATCTGAGAATAATCTGCAGTATCAGGAAGCTGTGACTTCTTCTGAGATTGCTGAGGCTCCTCGGGAGTGCGCGTCTCAGGTGTTTCTGGCGTAGTCTCAGGCTGCTTCACGTATACGTGAGTCCAATTTGCAGTAATGGCTGGCTGAGAGGTATCACTTGTGCCAATAACAAGATTGACTTTTAAATGCTGATACGAATCAAAGTTATCTGGATCTGCAGATGTTGGAGTAAGCAGATATTCAATTCGATACTGACCAACAGGCAAGGTGTCATCTTGATATGAAGAATAGACAACATCCTTAAAGTGATTAGAGAAATAAATAGCATTGCCGTCGGCATCAACGACACGAGGTGTGCCGTCTGATGTATAGGTCAAGTCATTAGTAAATTGACCGTCCTCAAACAGTTGGATATCGTAAGTGTTACCACCAGGAGTCCTACTGATAACAATATCGCCATTGTGCGTAGCGGCACTAACAGGAAAAAGCTGTGTAATATCTTGCGATTGGATCTCAGTCATAAGACGAGCTGTTACGGCATCAATATCCAATACTCGCCTTGTACCTGCGTCAACCGTGTGATCATAGTTGTAAGAAGAGATGGTAGCAGGAGCATTCTGAAGACCAGCGTCAATAGGTTTTAAGGTAGTTCCAGTATCAGAGACATATGCGGTGTGCGCGAGAGTGTAGTAATACGTAATATGCGTCACATACGTAGTTGGACGCGCAACATTACCATCACCATCATAACCAGCAGAAATCGTATAAGAATCCACTTCTTTATGGTCAAGAATGTCATTACCTACTACCTCTGGAGCCTGGAATAGACCTTGCTTTTCAGTCTTATTTCCGTTGCTATCAACAAACGTTGTGAGATTACGATCAATATCAGATATACCCACGTGCATGGTATAGATGTAATAGAAGCCATGCTCTTGATCATACGAAAGCGTTTTTTCCAGCTTATACTGACCCATAGGCAAACTGGTATCAATAACAGCGGTATTATCTTGACCAACCGACCCTTGTGCCAGCTGACCATTAGCAATGTAAGAATTAACTCTGTCTCTGTGAGTCTGAATATCATTATCTGAATCAAATTCAAACACCGGAAGCAAAATTCTACGATCAGTCACACCAGCAAGCTCCGGATGAGTCTGAATGTATGCATCTACAGCTGCATCATCTGTTGTATATCTCAGAGAACCATCTGGCGAGAAAAGCGACAAGTCAAACTGATCTCTATCTAAATAAACAAAATCGCTTACCTTGCTATAGTTTGGGTGAGAATCAGTGTTAACTGCCTCATAAGGCTTAACTGGCTCAAGAGTATCAAACGATGTTGAATCATTGCCAACAAGCGAAGCAAAATCAGAAGGAAGAAGCTCATATGATTTGACATCAGTATGCAGTAACAACTGATTAGCAGAATGAGAATTTGATTGGCTGGTTGAAGCAGTAGCTACAGCAATTTTAGGAAAAGCTGAAATGCATAAAAGAAGTACGGCAAGAGCAGTACAAACACATCTAATATTTTGCGTAGTACTATTTACTCTAGTTGATGACATACGCTATTGCTCCCCTGCAATTGAAAAATAATTATTTCTAAATGTCGTATATATTACTCCAGTTTTGTTCATCTCCTATAGAAAATAATTCCACGTAAGTTCCATAAAATATGTGGTGAATATGCACTACACTAAATGAATGTGTCTTTGACTCATTTGCAGAAAGTCTGTTTGTCAAAACACACTGATTTTTGCTATGTAACTTCGTTTTTATAAGGAGTGCTCCTTGGCTAAGCACTTTGCAAAAAGCTCTGCTTCTCACACCGCTAACCTACAGCCTCTTTCCACAGAGGAAGCTACAGAGAAGTCACCTTCCCTTAAGGACTCAGTTCCAAGTCTTGGCGATACTGATATGTACGTTGCTCTCAATGAAGAGCAGGTAAAAGCCAATCAGCTTAATGACTCTTCACAATCAGCGGAAGCCCCGGAAGAACAGGCAGATGATTTAACTGTCATTGCTCCCCTTGATAGCGCAGAGCTTGGAGAAAAAGAAGAGGCTCCCGTTGTTCACAAGAAACATCAGTGGTGGAAGATACCTGCTGTGCTCGTTGGTGTTCTCGCCCTTGTGTATGTGGGTGGAGCAATCTTCTTTAACTTCTTCTTTATGCCTCAAACAAGCATTTATGGTAAGGACTACTCCTTAAAACCGGCTTCAGATTTACAGGCTTCTAGAGCAAACGAGGCCTCAAATTACTCCGTCCAAGTCTCTGGAAACGGCGTAGATTTAACCATCAAGGCATCTGACATTGATTTAACGTACGACGCAGCTGGATATGCTCACGATGCTATTAGCCAGCAGAATCCTTGGATGTGGCCACTGGAGCTTACTCGTAGCAGGTCCTTGAGTCCACATGCAACCGCTTCGTATGATACAAGCAAGGCGGACGCACTCTTTAATCAAAGAATTGAGCAGGCAAAAGAATCTGCTCAAACTCTAGAGAACAATGGTATTACCTACGATAGCTCGGCTAAAAAGTTTATTTTTGCTGACGACGCTATTGCCACAAGACTATCTCTTGAGGGTGTCCATAAAGACTTGCAAACCGCTTTTGATAATCTGAGCACTGCCGTACAGCTTGGCCCAGAAAGTCTCATGAGCGCAGAAGACCTTGATACTGCCTTGAAGACTGCTAATTCATACGTTGCTTCCGCAGTTGATTTGATGCTAGGTGATTCTGCTGCATATCAGCTTGATCAAGACACCATTGCTAGCTGGATTAAGTTTGATGAGAATCTCTCTATTTCATTTGATACAGACGCTATTACCAAATGGGTCAACGAGACACTTGCTCCTGCAGTAGATACTCGTGGAACTTCAAGAACGTATAAGCGCTGGGATGGAAAAGAATTTACTACAAAGGCCGCTGGTGCATACGGTTGGGTTATTGATAATGACGCTGCTGTAAAAGCCATCTCTGATGGCCTGTCCGCTGGTCAAGCAACAAAGATTGAACTGCCTACAAAACAGTCGGCCGATAAGTTTACTAAACAGGGCGAGCAGGACTGGGGCGGTCGTTATATTGACGTTGACCTTACCACTCAGCATGCTGTTCTTTATGGTGATGATGGAACCATTCTTTGGGAAGCCGATGTAGTAACGGGTATCCCAGACGGACATCACAACACTCCAGAAGGAGTCTGGTATATTACC
>JAHACE010000087.1 GCA_018376005.1 Atopobium sp.
ATGATGGACTGAACGCTCTTCTCGTTACCTGGAACAGGAGTTGCAGAGATGATTACGGTGTCCTGAGGACGAATGGAAAGCGACTTGTGCTCTCCGTTTGCCATGCGCGCCAAAGCGCTCAGAGGCTCTCCCTGGGAACCGGTGCACAGAACAACAATGCGATCATCTGCGAGTTTATCAACATCGTACGCATCAATGATGTCTTTATCGGCAATGTTGAGGTAACCAAGCTCACGCGCAACCTTTGTGTTGGTAATCATAGAGCGACCGGTAACAACAACCTTACGCTTTACCGCAACAGAGGCATCGCACACCTGCTGCAGGCGGTGAATGTGGCTTGAGAACGACGCAACAAAGACGCGACCAGTTGCATTCTTGATGATGTGACGAAGTGCCGCACCAACAGAAGCCTCGGATGGGGTCATACCAGGGCGATTGGCGTTAGTTGAGTCAGACAACAGCAGGTCAAGGCCCTCGGAGCCAAACTTGGTGATAGCCGCATAATTTGGACGCACGCCATCAATTGGAGTCTGATCAAGCTTAAAGTCACCGGAGTGAATAAGGGTTCCTGCAGGAGTCTTCATATGAATACCAAAAGCTGCAGGAATAGAGTGAGTCATCGAGAAGAACGTGATGTCAAAGGCGCCAAGCTGGACCTTTGAGCCATCAGTAACCTCACGAAGCTTGGTGCCCACAATCTTGTGCTCAGCAAGCTTGCCTTCAATAAAGCCAAGCGAGAGCTTACTGGAATAGATTGGCACCTTACGAGTAAGGTCCATAAGCAGGTACGGAAGAGCACCAATGTGATCCTCGTGACCGTGGGTAATCAAAATGCCACGGAGCTTATCTTCATTTTCAAGTACATAGGTGTAGTCTGGCAAAACTAGGTCAATACCAGGCTGTTCGTCATCTGGGAACATTAAACCAGCATCAACAAGCACCATATCATTACCGTATTCAAAAACGGTCATGTTCTTGCCGATGCCATCAAGTCCGCCCATAGGAATGACTTTAAGAGCTGGGTCTTTCTTAGGCATTAAAACGCTTTCCTTTCAAATAACTTTCTATAACAGACGCAACCCCAAAGGGCCGTCTACAAGACTTTTTGCAAAATCTACATGTTGTTTAATTATATAAAAAATCTGCACGTATTACGCTATATATTCCCAAAGAATCAAAATCTCAACAGAATAACAAGAGAGCTCCGACATGCATCGAAGCTCTCTTCAATACCTCATGTTTTATAAGACCTCGCGTGGCGAGAAACCCATTGAGTTTGAGCGTGCCTTATGCGTCGTGGTGACGACGTGGCTGCCTGCGCTCAGAGTTGCCGTTGTCGTTCTGACGACGTGGGCGACGCTCCTCAGGGTCCTTCTTTGGAGCACCCTGTGGTGCCTCTGGCTTATCGAGACGGTCAAGAGAAATCTTGCCCTTCTCGTCTACCTCAAGGACCTGAACCTTAACCTCGTCACCAACAGCCAGGACATCCTCGATCTTCTCGACACGTCCCTGTGCAACGCGGGAAATATGAAGCAGACCGTCCTTGCCAGGAAGGAGCTCAACAAAGGCGCCGAATGGCTGAAGACCAACGACGCGACCAGTGTACTCCTCGCCTACCTCTGGAACCTTAACAATAGCCTTGATGCGCTCTGCAGCAGCCTCGGCAGCACCGTTAGTGCCAGCGATAAAGACGGTGCCATCCTCCTGGATGTCAACGGTTGCGCCCGTATCCTCCTGGATACCGCGGATAACCTTGCCACCAGAGCCAATGACGTCGCGAATCTTATCGGTTGGGATAGAAAGCGAGATGATCTGTGGAGCGGTCTCTTTGGTCTCAGTACGAGGCGCAGGAATCTGCTCGAGCATCTTGTTCAGAATGAACATACGGCCCTCTTGAGCCTGAAGAAGTGCGCTGCGCAGAATCTCTGGAGTAAGACCAGTTGCCTTGTTGTCCATCTGCATTGCAGTAATACCCTTGGTGGTACCACAGACCTTGAAGTCCATGTCACCGAGGAAGTCCTCAAGACCCTGGATATCGGTAAGAACAACAGTCTTGCCGTTCTCCTGGATAAGACCCATTGCAACACCAGAAACAGGACGCTTCAGAGGAACGCCTGCATCCATAAGGGAAAGCGTAGAACCGCAGGTAGAAGCCATGGAAGAAGAACCATTGGACTCCATTACCTCAGAGACAACGCGGATGGTGTAAGGGAACTCTTCCTCGGAAGGAATGACAGGAAGAAGTGCGCGCTCTGCAAGAGCTCCGTGACCAATCTCACGGCGCTTTGGGCTGCCCATACGGCCAGTCTCACCGGTGCAGAATGGTGGGAAGTTGTAGTGGTGAATGTAGCGCTTGCCATCCATTGGCTCAATGGTGTCAAGACGCTGCCACTCGTTGAGCATGCCAAGTGTACAAATGGAGAGAACCTGAGTCTGACCACGCTGGAAAAGACCAGAACCGTGAACAAGTGGCAGGTAATCAGGCTTGACCATGATTGGACGAATCTCGTTAGCCACACGGCCGTCAACGCGCTCGCCGGTCTCAACAACCATGACGCGCATAGCGTGCTTCTCAAGACCCTTGAGCTCAACGGCAATAGCGCGGCTCCAAAGCTCCTGCTCCTCCTCGGTGAACTGAGCCTTAATCTCGTCCATCAGGTCAGCAACCTTCTGCATACGGGACTGCTTGTCAGCGTCCTTAAGAGCAGCACTCATCTGGTCATAGTAAGCAAAGATGCGGTCATGGACCTCAGCGATTGGCTCGTCAAGGATGTACTCACGCTTGACGATAGGGCCGTTAACCTCTTCCCACTTAGCAATAAACTTCTTCTGCTCCTCGCAGAAGGCTGCAATTGCCTCCTGACCAAATGCCATAGCGGAGAGCATATCCTCTTCGGAAATCTCATCTGCACCAGCCTCAAGCATGGAAATAAAGGTGGAAGAACCGCCAAGCTCAAGGTCAAGGTCAGAGTGATCGCGCTCTTCATAGGTTGGGTTAACCAGGAACTCGCCGGTATCAGCGTTGCGACCAATACGGACGCACGCAAGTGGTCCCTCAAAAGGAACGCCACCAACGGCCAGAGCAGCAGAAGCGCCCATGACAGAGATGGTATCAACAGCGTTTACCTGATCAGCAACAAGGGAAGTTGCAACAATCTGAACCTCATTACGGAAGCCATCTGGGAAGGATGGGCGCAGAGGACGGTCAATCATACGAGCAGTAAGGGTTGCCTTCTCGGATGGACGAGCCTCACGCTTGAGGTATCCACCAGGAACGCGACCAACTGCGTACATTTTCTCAATAAAATCAACAGTCAGTGGGAAGAAGTCGTAATCTTTACGCTCCTTGGAAACCACTGCAGTGAGA
>JAHACE010000088.1 GCA_018376005.1 Atopobium sp.
TGTTCCGTAGATACAGAATTTATTGATAGTTAAATTTCTTATATAAGTCTATTCATGTTTAAGCATATTAGATGAAGTTTATGCATAGAGATGCATATCGGGTAGTGCGACCGCCTAGCTGCCTGGCTATCTTGATTAAGAACATGTCAATTCTTCAGCAGAACCTACCAAACTGAACTATTTTGTGCGCCAGGCCTAAAAGCCGACGCTAACACGCTACAGAATCATAATCACCTGCATATGAACTGCCTCCCATTTCTTATGTCCAAGAAATAGGAGGCAGTTCAGAATAAATCTCACAGGCTCTTTTACGTTTAACTTACGTTGTTGTAGCGTGCGTTACTGAGCGCGCTTCTTACCAAGAACACCAGCTGCAATAAGAACAGAAGATGCAGCTGCTACAGATACTGCAGCAAAGGAAGCATCACCAGTTGAAGGAAGCTTAGGCTCCTTCTTCTTTGGCTGCTTTGGCTTCTTAGGAGTCTCTGAAGGTGGAGTGGTTGGAGTTGGAGGAATGTGAGTATTAGTAATAGTAAAGCCACTGGTAACATCACCTGTTACCTCAGCGGTATATCCCTCAACCTCATCCTCAACAACGGTGTACGTAATAGTTGTTGTAGTGCCAGCCTGATTCTTATCGAGGTTGCTAAATGTTGCAGTCCAGCCATTTGCGTCAGAGAGAACCTCACTCTTACCAGTATCTACGCCGTCTGCATAAAGGTGTACGGTAACTGAAGTAGGACGAGTACCGTCAGCGTTATTTTGATCTTCCCAAACCTTAGACACAGAAACGCTTACCTGCTGCTCGCCAGTTGCAGTACCGGCACCGCGAGGATTAATCCACCAACCTTCACGAGTGAAGTTATCGGTGTTGCCATCAAAATCAAGAGTTGCTCTATTGTCTACCTGGGTAACGTTTGCTGGAACAATGGTCTTGTACTCAAGCCAGCAATCCTGGATAAGTGGTTGGAAACCAGCAAAATTAACCTGATCATTGAGTCGAGCAAAATCAAGAGTGTAACCATTAGGAGTAAAGGTAATTGCAGGAAGAATCTGATCTGCAGAAAGAGTCTGAACAGCACCGTTAACAAGGTGGAGAACAAAAGAGTGCTTAAGATATGGACCAGCAAGCTCATCTGAAGGATTAACGCCAGTACCAGTAAGCTTTGATGCATCAACGGTATAAGGATTTACAATCTGATCCTTAACAGTGGCATTAAGCAGACCAACCTGGGTAATATCAGATGGAGTTAGGTTAACAACCCAGCTGGTAACGTAATAATCATTTCCAGTTGTAATTGTTGCACCAGAAGGAAGCGTATAGGTTGTCTCTGCAGTTGCACCAGTTCTGTTGTACTTAGTAATTGCAGTATCCATTGCAGCAATAGAACCGCCATACGTCATGTTAAGACTGGTGTTACCAATATTGAGCGTAGTGTTGCCATTGCCTCTCTGTGCAATTGCGCTTGACCAATTGAGCGAGAAAGACATCTGGCCATGAACGTTAAGAAGACCCGCAATATTGTTATTGAAGGTAACAGTCATGGTATTAGGGTTACTGGTAGGAGTTGCCGTACCAACAGAAATACTATTTCCGTTTGCATCTACACCCATAACCTCAAAAGGAGCTGGAGTATTATTCTCTAGCTCTGGAGGAAGCATAATAGTAAAGGTATCACCTGGTTGTGCAGGGGCACCATTGTTGAGCGCATAATCAAAATTTACACGCACGTTACTACCAACTAATGTTGTATAGCTAGCATTTGAAATAGTTGGTGTGTACTCAACAGCTTGTGCCTTTGTGTTGAATACAGTGAGCGCAGCAAATACAGTGAGCACAAACATAACCGCAAAGCTCAAAGACCTGCTAACTAAACCTTTAGACTGCATGATGCTCCTCACAGCTAGTTCAAAGATTTATTTATCTGCACACAAATAGCTGTACAAAACAATAAGATTTCTTTGAAACTCTACCTTCTTACTTAAAAATATAAAGTTCTAAAGTACTCATGTCAAAGAACTATCTATATCTCCATAAAAAAACTCCCGCACAGAGTGCGGGAGTTAATATTATTTTGGATTGTAAGGAAAGCTTACTTACCCAGAAGCTCCTGAACGTCAAGAGCAATCATATACTCCTCGTTGGTAGGTACAACCAGGACGCGTACCTTTGAATCTGGAGCAGAAATGTCACGGATTTCACCGGAGCGAATCTTGTTCTTCTCCTCATCAATCTTGACACCCATCCACTCAAGCTCTTTGACAACGCCAAGACGCATCTCATCGGAATTCTCACCAATTCCAGCAGAGAAAGCCATGGTATCAAAGCCATGCATAGCCTGAGCCATCTCCATGATGAGCTGAGACGTACGATAATAGAACATATCAAGTGCAAGCAGGCAGTCCTTATCGCCAGCGTGAGCGCCATCCTCAATATCACGAGAATCGGAATGGCCAGACAGAGCGAGAAGACCAGACTGCTTATTCATCATAGTGTCAATCTCATCGATGGAGTAACCACCAACGCGAGAGAGATAGAAGACAGTAGCTGGGTCAATAGTGCCGCAACGAGTGCCCATGATAAGACCATCAAGTGGAGTAAGACCCATGGTGGTCTCAAGATCGCGACCATCCTCAATAGCGGAAAGAGAAGCACCAGAACCAAGGTGGCAGCTAACCAGCTTGTGAGTCTGACCGTTGGTAAACTCATTGGTTGCACGCCAAATGTAGCGGTGAGAAGTACCGTGAGCGCCGTATTTGCGGACGTGGTACTTATCAACAACATCGCGAGGAAGAGCATAGCGATGTGCCTTCTCTGGCATATTGAAGTGGAAAGAAGTATCGCAAACGATTACATTGCCGACCTCTGGGAAGAGTTCGCGACAAATCTCAATAACATCAGCCTCAGCATAGTTATGAAGAGGAGCAAGTGGAGCAACCTCACGAACCTGAGCCAAGACCTTATCGTCTACAACGGCAGACTCTGGGAAGTACCAACCACCCTGAACAACACGGTGACCAATGCCATCAATTGGCTTATCAATAGTCTTAAGGATGTCAAAGACATGCTTAATAGCAGTCTTGTGATCAGGAAGAGCAACCTCAAGCTTCTGCTTCTCTCCACCAAGCTCCTCGTGACCAACAAAAGAACCTTCGATACCGATACGCTCGCAGTTTCCTTTTGCGTAAACCTCGCGGGTGTCAACGTCAAGAAGCTGATACTTAAGAGATGAGCTACCTGCGTTGATAACCAGTACGTTCATGTGACTCCTCTTTCCGTGAAGCAGCGCAGACTAGTAAGTCTTTCTCTCCTACTTCAAATAAACATAACCGCATGACATCATAAACCCCAAGATACCC
>JAHACE010000089.1 GCA_018376005.1 Atopobium sp.
TCTGATTGCGGTTCATGCCGCCCATGTTAAATCCACCACGTGCCATATGTTCTCCTATCGTCGTATCTATTTTAGACAAGTTGCGCTTTTTGCGCTGGCCCATAAGGAGCCATGCACCAAAGCGTCATATCGCGAGAATATCGCGAGAAGTTCTAGTTGTTTGCAGGGTCTACGGGAGTTTCGGCATCCAGCTTCTTCTCTACCGACAAAGAAACCGCTGGTCCAAACACCTTTTCAAGCATGTCTGCTACGCTGTTGAGCTCTGGTGGAAGCGCTGAACGAGCAGCAATATCCTCTGGTGAAGCTGGTACTGGAGCAGGCTTTGGAGCCGGAACTGGTTCGGGTTCAGGCGCTGCGGGTGCAGGCGCTGCGGGTGCAGGCGCTGGTGCAGGTGCAACTGGAGCCACTGGTGCAGACGCAGCCGCAGGTGCAACTGAAGCTGAAGCGGCATCTTCAACGGAGTTGTCCAAAACTGCAGCTACATCGTCATCGCTGTAAGGTACCTGATCGCGGTCGAGAGTCTCAGTAGGTGCACTGCCAGACGCAGGCTCATCCCAAGGCATCGGATATGACGCCTCTGACGCTGGTGCAACGGGAGCTGCAGGTGCTGGAGCAGGCGCAGGTACCTGAGCGGGAACAGAGGCAGGAGCGGGCTGCGCAACTGGCTCAGGAGCTGGTGCGACGGGAGCCGGAGCTGGAGATGCAACCGGTGTTGGGACTGGAGCCGGAGCTGGAGATGCAACCGGTGTTGGGACTGGAGCCGGTGCTGGAGCTGGAGCCGGCACCTGATCTGCACGTTTTTCTCGAGAGATTGCCGTTGCGGCAAGGCTTGACTCAACATATTTGATGCGGCGCGGGCCCATGACCTGGGCAACGCACTCTTTTACAAACTCGGAAACTGCTGGCGCGCTGAGCATCCTCATTGCAAACGAGGAGCCCTTGGGCAGCGTAACTACCAACTCAGAGCCGTCGTCCGATTCGAGCGTTGAACTGACCAGCAGTGCTGCATGAGCGGCATTTTTGGAGGCACAAACCTTGCCGACTTCTTTCCACTGTCTGACGAGAAGTGCATCTGCCTGGTCAACTTCTTTTGGAGCAGGCGCAGGTGCCGGTTGCGGAGCTGGCGCAGGCGCAGGTGCAGATTGTGGCGCAGGTGCCGGTTGTGGCGCAGGTGCGGCAGTGGGTGCTGGTGCAGGCTGCGGTGCCGGAGCTGACGCAGGTGCAGACACAGCGACTGGTGCAGGAGCCGGAGCTGGAGCTGGCTGCGGTGCCGGAGTCGCCACAGTCGCAGGGGCCGGCTGTGGAGCCGCAACTGGAGCGGGAGCCGCCTGTGGTGCTGGCGCTGGAGCTGCCTGTGGTGCTGGTGCTGGCGTGGGAGCTGCGGGTTTCTCGACAGTTGGAGCCGCAACAACACCGTTTGCGAGCTGCTGCTCAAGAACTGCCACCCTATCTGCTAGCGCTTCCAATGAAAGCTCTGTGTTAGGGCGCGCCAGCTTGGTAAACGCAACCTCCAGGACAAGTCGCTGGTTAACGGCGGTGCGCATCTGATTTGCAGCGTCGCCCAGAACAGTCAGAACTCTTGAAAGTCGGTCAACCGAACCAAAGGCCTGAGCCTCTTTGGTAAGCTGCTCGGTTGATGCGGTGGAATTTGCCAGCGCTGGAGAATCAACGCCTACAGCTGCGGCAATGTAGAGATCTCTTACGTGAACGGCAAGCTCGCGCGTGAACTGCAGCAAATCCTTGCCGCCTTCAAACAGCGTATTTACCGTGGTAAAGAGCGAAGAAATGTCGCGCTGAGCCAGAGCCATCGCGGCATTGTTAATAAGAGAGCCGGACGACTGACCCAAAACGTCTCGAACTGTCTGCTCAGAAATGACGCCGCCGCCGTAAACGGAGAGCTGCTCAAGAGAAGAGAGGGCGTCACGCATGCCACCTCGTGCATGACGAACAATAAGATCAATAGCTGCGTCTTCGTAGGCAAAGCCCTCGTTTTTGCAAACGTTGACCAGATGTTCTGCCATCTCGTCAGCGGCAATGGAGCGGAAGTCAAAGCGCTGCACGCGGGACAGAATAGTTGCAAGAATTTTCTGAGGGTCGGTGGTACACATGATAAACGTCACGTGTGAAGGAGGCTCCTCCAGCGTCTTAAGCAGGGCATTAAACGCCGCCGAGGTAAGCATGTGCACCTCGTCGATGATGTAAACCTTGCCCTTGCCGCGCACAGGAGCGTAACTAGCGCGAGAAATAATCTCTTCTCGCACGTTATCAACACCGGTGTTAGAAGCGGCGTCAATCTCAAAGACGTCTGGATGCTGACCAGCAGCAATCAGCTGACAGTCCTCACAAGTGCCGTCGGGCAGATGACCAGGAGCCTCATGACAGAGGATGGCTTTTGCCAGCAAGCGAGCCATAGTGGTCTTACCTGTGCCGCGAGGTCCGCAGAACAGGTATGCGTGGCTGAGCTTTTGCTCCAAGACCGCTCGCTCAAGGGTGCCGACCACATGCTTCTGGCCAACTACCTGCTCAAACGTTCCTCTTCGGTTGCAGGTGCCTCGACCTCAGCCTCAGCCTCTGGCTCTGCAGCTGGTGCGTTCTTTGCGAACTCAGCAGCACGCTTTGCCTTCTCAGCAGCCTTAGCCTCAGCAGCAGCCTTACGAGCAGCCTCCTGCTCAGCAGCCTTAGCAGCCTTTGCCTCCTTGGCAGCCTTAGCAGCCTCGAGAGCAGCGTTTGCTGCGCCACCGAACTTGTCGGCGAAGCGCTGGACACGTCCACCAGTATCGACAAGCTTCTGCTGACCCGTATAGAATGGGTGGCACTTGTCGCAGAGGTCAAGACGCATCTCTGGAACAGTTGCGTGTGTGGTCCAGGTGTTTCCGCAGGTGCAGCGAACGGTGCACTCTACGTACTCTGGATGAATACCTTGCTTCATGCAGGACTCCTTACATCGGCTCTGGTTTCCGACCAGAGCAGGGGTGTCTTTATGAGCACGTGCTCAATCAAGACAATAAGCTGAAAAAGTATAGCAGAACAACTGCGACAGCTGCGCAACAACTGCAAAACAACTTTTTTCTTACTCACGACAACTTTAGAGATACGCCCAATGGGCTAAAATCCAATACGTCATAAAAAAGCTGGTCTACAGCCCTCGGAGGCATAATGTTTTTATCGATTGATGTGGGTAACACGCAAACTGCCATTGGTTTATTTGACAGCGAAGGTACTATGGTGCGCGGCTGGAGAATGCCTACCGATCAAAGCGACACCTCCGACATTCTGCACGGCCGTCTCTTCACGTTCTTCCAAAAAGATGGACTGAGTCTAGACGACGTTGAGGCAGGCGGACTCTCGTGCGTGGTTCCTGTTATCACACGTGCTTGGCAGCGCTGCTTTGAGCTGCTGCTTAACAAGCCTCTGACCCGCATTAACGCGCTTTCCACAGATAAGATTCGCTTCAATATCCCCCACCCCGAGCTTGTGGGTGCCGACCGCGTAGCAAATTCCGTTGCCGCAACTGAGCGCTATGGCTATCCGGTTATTGTGGTTGATTTTGGCACCGCAACTAATTTGGACGTTGTTGATAAGGACGGCGTATTCCGCGGAGGTGCTATTTCACCAGGTATTATGATCTCTGCAAACGCTCTATTTGCGCGCGCAGCTAAGCTTTCTAGCATTCCTATCAAGGCTCCCGAGACTGTCTTGGGTAACACTACAGAAAGCGCTGTTCAGGCAGGTATTGTAGTAGGCGCCGCCGCTCAGGCAGAGGGTCTGGTTGCCAGAACGCTCAAAGAGCCTGGTATTGAGGGTGCGACTGTTATTGCAACGGGTGGTCTGGCAAACACCGTTAGCGAAGCAACAGATGTCTTTGACGTGGTTGATCCGCAGCTTACTATGCGTGGCATTTATCTGATTTGGAAGCAGTCCACTCAGGCTGCCAAATAATTGACGCCGCAGCCGCGTTACCGCAGTTAAACCAGCAGCTAAACCGGCGGTTAAACCGCTGGCACAACAGAAGCTTCGTCCTCACTCACAAGGATTTCTTTACCGTCCTGGTCAACAAGGATGGCATGACCCCACACGTCAATGCCGCCAAATCGAGCGGTCAGCGCAACGTTACCACTGGGGTATACCTTGTAGACCTGCTGTCCAAGCAGAGGAACCATATCAAAGTAGTCGCTCAAAATCAGTGCGATAGGTCCCGCAAAACTCCTTGCACGCTTAACTTGCTGCTCCCACACGCCTACGCTCTGAACTACCAGTTCAGAGACCTTTTTGGCGAGAAGTTCTGTGTTGTCTGCAACGTCAAACGCTGAGCAAAGTACCTTGGGGTCTGCCGCGATGCTCACCACAGCAAACATGCCCTCTTGATAGCCTGCGGTTGCTTTGATTGAGGCAACTACCTGGTCTTTATAGCAGATATCGTAAGGCCAGCGGATACCAAAGCCCTCATCTTTTGCACACAAGAACTGACAGAGCCCCAGCGCCACGACGTACGGAACCGCTGGTACATAGGGCATCGAGACCCCTAAGCGCACAATAGTTGCAACCTCAAAGGGTTTCTCGCCAGATGATGGGTGCGCTGATGCCGGCGCGCAAGCCAACTCGCAGCGCTCGTCTTGGCCAGATGCAGCACATTCCTGCACGTCAGAGATGCGGAACATAAACTTACCTGTTTGTGCGCCGCCGCGTGCCAGCTCCAGAGCTTCTTGTGCTACTCCCACGTAATAGCTCCCAAGTCCTCAGTTACGTGACCAACACGCTGGTCAGGAGGGACAATCTCTACGCCACCGTGCGAGAAGAAACGCACCGGATCATGCATCAGGTCCTCCATTGGAACAAGCACATAATCGCGCTCGCCCATGCGTGGATGAGGCAAAGTGAGGTGTTTACCTGCGTGTTGTTCGCCCTCAACCCACAGAAGGTCGCAATCAATAGTGCGAGGTCCATGGCCCTCCTCGCCTTTCTTGCGCGTGCGGTTGAGAGCGTTCTCTACCTCAAGCAACTTATCCATCAGCACCAGCGGATGGAGCTCAGTTCTAATCTCGGCAACGGCATTTACCACGGGTGTAGCAATACCGTATGCAGGCTCAGTTTCGTAGGCGTGGCTGAGAGAAACAACGCAGGTCAGAGGAATCTCATCGATGAGCTGCGTTGCGCGGGCCAGGTAGCCCACGCGATCGCCTACGTTGGAGCCAAGCGCCACAAATCCCTGACGAGGATCGCGCTCGGTCATAGCCCAGTAAGCGTTGATGGCCTGAGCGGTTCCGGCAACATCGTGAACGCGCAGGATACGGGCACCGTTGGTAATAGCGGCAATGCAAATTGCATGCGTAGCCGCGTCGCGCTGCGTAGCCTCAGTTACGCCAGAAACAGCGCCGACAAAGCGCTTTCTGGACACGGCGCAGAGCAGCGGATATCCCATAGAAACCATCGAGCGAGTAGCACGCTGAATTACAACGTCCTCGTCAGCAAACTTGTCAAAGCCTGGACCTGGGTCAATGCAGATGCGGTCCTTGGAAACGCCGGCGCGCATCAGACCGCGAGCTTGGTCGCCCAAAAAGCCCATGATCTGGCGCATGATAGGCGCCTCTTCAGGCAGGGTAAAACGACGCTGCGAGCTCAGCGTGCGTGTCTCGGCTCCTGTGGCTACGGCTCGAGCAGCTGCGCTACCAGTAGGGCGAGAAGGGCGCATGTCATCCAGCTGAACCTGTTTGCGCTCAACACGAGCTCCAAGGCCGTCCTTATTCCAGTGCATCACAATGCAGCCGCAGTCAGACTCCGCAGCTACAGCAACCATTTCTGGATCAGTGAATCCGGAAACGTCGTTGATGATGGACGCTCCAAGGCGGACGCACATCTTTGCTACCTCGGCGTGGCGCGTGTCAATGGAGACAATTGCGCCAGCAGCTACCAACGCGCGCACCACAGGTACTACGCGCTCGGCCTCTTCTGTAGGCAGAACAGGCGTGTGACCTGGACGAGTAGACTCTCCTCCAACGTCAATGATGTCAGCGCCTTCATCCAGCATCTGCAATCCACGAGCAATTGCGGCCTCTGGATCAAAGTTCTTTCCGCCATCAGAGAACGAATCTGGAGTGACGTTGAGAACGCCCATAATCCTAGGACGCGCCAACGAGATAGTGTGAGTTCCACATTGCCAGGTGTTGTAGCTTTGACGAAGCATGAATCCTCCTTGCCAGCTATGAATGTTTCTATTGTAGCGG
>JAHACE010000090.1 GCA_018376005.1 Atopobium sp.
GTTCCAGCAAATGCTGTGGTAGCGGGATGTCCTGCACGTGTGATAAAAATGAAGGACCAGAAAACAGAGGGCAAGACAGCTTTGGTTGATGCTCTCCGCACGTTGTAATCGAGGTTACATGCCAGACGGCTCCAAAAAAGCACAGGGTTTTACCACCAAAATTTCCTGCGTACACACGGAAAATTGGGCAGAGAAAAAAGAAAATTCTTGGTTTACCTACGAACTTCTCGCTGAAGATCCCAAAACGCACGCGCGTGCCGGCATCTTCCACACGCCTCATGGTGATATTCCAACGCCTATTTTTATGCCGGTTGGTACCAAGGCAACCGTTAAAGGTTTGATGACCGATACCGTCCGTGACCTTGGGGCCAAGATTATTCTGGCAAACACGTATCATCTGTCTCAGCGCCCCGGTGATGAGCTGGTGGCGCAGATGGGTGGCCTGCATGACTTTATGCAGTGGCATGGACCAATTCTGACAGATTCCGGCGGATTTCAGGTCTTTAGTCACGAGGAGTTCATGAAGCTCTCCGATGAGGGCGTTAAATTCCGCGCGGTAGATTACGACGGTGCATGGTCGTATTGGACGCCAGAAACTAACATGCAGATTGCCCAGAACCTTGGCGCAGACATTGTTATGCAGCTTGATCAATGCGTAGGCTATCCTGCTGAGCGCAAAAAAGTTGAGCGCGGCGTAGAACTTTCAAGCACATGGGCCGAGAGATGCTTTAACGCTCATACCCGCCCCGATCAGGCGCTCTTTGGTATTGTCCAGGGTGGCATGCATCTTGATTTGCGCAAGCGCTCAATTGAGCACCTTGAGTCCATTGGTGATTTCCCTGGTTATGGCATTGGTGGCTATTCCGTTGGAGAGCCTCACTTCCCATGAGGGCCGCATGAACCTTAAGAACGCTAAGTACTTTGCCGACGCAGGTCCTATTGATGCCAAGTGCACCTGTCCTGTTTGTACGGGCGGTTATTCTCGCGCATACATTAATCACCTGGTCAAACAGCACGAGATGCTGGGCGGACAGCTGCTTTCTATGCACAATATTTACTTCTTGCTTGAGCTGATGCGCCAGGCACGCGAGGCAATCCTCGCAGGTACGTATAGCGATTTTGTTGAAGAGTGGGAAAACTCCGACGGCGTGGTTGATTTCTAAGTTTATCTGGCGAGAAACCCGTCTTCTTGATAGCGTTGTGCAAGAAATCTTGATAGCCCTGTGCAAGCAACTTTGATTTAAATTTTTTATGACTAGCTCACTAATTTGCGGGCTAGTCATTTTTTGTCCGGTGACACGGGTAGAATGAAAGAGATAAACATTCGCGGGTGCCCAAGGTGCCCCTGGCTGGCTCTGCCGCCACAGAAAAGATAGCACGCGGATTTACTGATGTAGTCACAGCTCAAGAGTTCCTCTCGCCATCTTTGCAAAGAGACTGGCTGGATCCACAGTGCATTCCGGGAATGGCTGAGGTTGCTGCCCACGTTCATAAGGCAATTGTTGAGCATAAAAAAATTGCCGTTTTTGGTGATTTTGACGTTGATGGAATGAGCTCAACGTGTTTGCTTACTCTGGCTTTACGTCGATTGGGAGCAGATGTTTTGCCGTATATTCCGCACCGCTTTGGTGAGGGATACGGACTTTCAAAAGAGGCTCTTGCAAGAGTGTTGCAGGATAGAAAGCCAGATTTAATTATTACGGTAGACAATGGCATTGCTGCTGCTCAAGAGGTTGCTTGGCTTTTGCAGCAGGGGATTGATGTTGTTGTTACCGATCATCATGAGCCCGCAGATCTGGTGCCCCAGGGTGTTCCAGTCACCGACCCAAAGCTTATTGAAGATTGTCCTTCTAGAGAACTTGCTGGTGCAGGCGTTGCCCTTAAGCTGGTGCAAGTTTTAGGACAGCTTCAAGATCAGCCTCAGCTTTGGCTTAATTATATTGACGTAGCTATGTTGGGCACGCTATCTGACATGATGATGCTCAACAAAGAGAATCGCGCGCTGGTTTCTGAAGGTGTCAAACGCCTGCAGAAAGGTCTTCGTCCAGGTCTTGTGGCTCTAGCTGCTGTTGCTGGTCAAGATATTGCCCAGATTTCTGCAGATAATCTGCCGTTTTCTATTATTCCTCGCCTTAATGCAGCAGGGCGCATGGGTACTACTGATATTGCGCTTGACCTTCTTCTTACAGAAGACGCTGAAGAGGCAACCATTCTTGCTGGCAAGTTAGAAGAGATTAATGCCGAGCGTCGTGCTATTGAGGCAAAGCTTACCGATGAGGCACTTGAGCAGGCAAAAGAAATTTACGATGGCGGCCACGCAATTGTGCTTGCCAAAGAGGGTTGGCATGAGGGCGTAAAGGGCATTGTTGCTTCAAGAATTGTTAATCGCTATCACGTGCCTTGCATTCTGTTTACCATCCAAGACGGCGTAGCTCGCGGTTCTGGCCGCTCTGTTGGCTCCGTTGATTTATTTCACG
This sequence comes from Atopobium sp., assembly GCA_018376005.1. Classification (GTDB taxonomy): domain Bacteria; phylum Actinomycetota; class Coriobacteriia; order Coriobacteriales; family Atopobiaceae; genus Lancefieldella. The sequence goes on from JAHACE010000090.1 coordinate 2,478, forward strand.
CCGTTGAACAGTGTGCAGACCTTACTGTCCGTTTTGGTGGCCACCAAGGAGCCGTTGGCGTAACGGTAGAAACAGCAAAGATTGACGCATTCAGAAAGCGTTTATCAAAGGTTATGGCAGAGCTTCCAGAAGAAGAGTTTGAGGCTTCAGGAGAAGTTACAGCACTAGTAAACCTTGATGAAATTACCATCAACTCCATTGACGCCCTTGAGGCACTGCAACCTTTTGGTCAGGGTAATAAAAAGCCGCTCTTTGGCGTTAAGGGTGTAGTGATGAAGAATCGCTCGCGTGTTGGCGCAGGCGGAGCTCATCTTTGTTTTATGGCCTCAAATGGCATTTCTTCAATTTCATCCATCATGTTTAGAACGCCTCATGTTGAGGCGGCAGCTGAGTATGACGGAGCTGTTGATTTGATTTTTGAAGCAGTTAACGAGACCTGGCAGGGCAGGACTAAGCCAAAACTCATGGTCAGAGATATTCTCTACAGAGACTTTACCGATGAAGATGACGGCCCCATTGAAGCAGATCTTCTCGGCAGCGCTGCTGACTTGCCCCTTGTGGTTACCAAGGAGACTACAGAGGCTGATGAGGCCTCCCAAGAACAGGCGCAGCAAAAGCGCCATGAGCTGGAGAGTCTTTCTTCTGAGGAGCTTACCCAGACCCTAGTCACGTCCATGATTGGTTCAAGAGAGCTCTTGCCTCTGCAAAAGAAAACGCTAGAGGTTCTCTCTCAAGGAACGTCTTGTCTCTCTGTTATGGCAACAGGTAGAGGTAAATCGCTTATCTTCCAGGTTCATGCTGCTCGTGTTGCGCTGCTGCAACATAAAATGAGCGTGTTTGTCTATCCGCTACGCGCCCTCATCAACGACCAGGTTCAAAGCATAAAAAACACCTTTGAGCCTCTAGGAATTTCTGTCGAGGTACTCAACGGAGAAACAGACCTTTCCAGCCGAGAAGACCTGTTTGCTCGCATGACAAACAATGAGCTTGATATTGTGCTGACTACTCCAGAGTTCTTCTCGCTCCACGCTGATCAATTTGCCAAGGCGCAAAACATCTCATTTGTAGTGTTTGACGAGGCACATCATGTGGGCATGAATGCTTCTGAGGGCAGACTTGCATATGCACAAATGCCACAGGTACTAAAGATGCTTGGGAGTCCGCAGATACTTGCCACAACAGCTACGGCTACCACGCAGGCAGCTCAGAACATCTGTGAGCTTCTCTCCATTGAAGCAGAGCATGTATACAAAGACAAAACGGCTCGTACTAACCTTGAACTCAAGGACCTTCGCGGTGCTAAGGATAGGGAATGTGCGCTGCTTTCTCTTGTATCAGATGGCACAAAAACGGTTGTCTACGTCAATTCAAGAGAGCAGGCGCAGGCTTTGACGCGTATGCTGCGCCATCGCATTCCAGAGCTTGGTCACAAGATTGCGTTTTACCACGCAGGTCTGACGCCTCAGATACGCAAGAATGTTGAACGTGCCTTTAGACGTGGAGACGTTTGCTGCATTATGGCAACAAGTGCGTTTGGCGAGGGTGTCAACATCTCTGATATTCGCCAGGTTATCCTGTATCACCTGCCGTTTGGTCGCGTTGCGTTCAATCAGATGAGCGGACGTGCAGGTAGAGACGGTAAGCCTTCTGTAATCCAGATGCTATTTGATGCGCATGATATGCGTGTGAACGAGCGCATTCTTTCTTCTCATGCACCTCAGCGAGAAGCCCTGGTAGCTGTCTACCGCGCGCTTACGGCACTGCAGCCAAAGCTTGGTGCTCAGACAGCTGATTCAGCACTCACTGATGAAGATATTGCGCAGATGGCGCTAGAAATTGACCCACGATCTAAGGCTGACGAGCAAACCGTTCGTGTTGCACTTGACGTTTTTGCTGAGCTGGGGTTTATTAGCATTGAGGGATTTGATCAATCGCGAACAATCTCCGTCAATAGTCAAGCTTCGCACATGGACTTGTTGGAGTCTGCACGCTACGCTGAGGGGCTTAAAGCGCACGCTGAGTTTGAATCATTTGCTCAGTGGGTACTTTCTGCTTCACCAGATGAGCTGGCAGATG
>JAHACE010000091.1 GCA_018376005.1 Atopobium sp.
TCAAAGTCTTTGTCCAAGATTGAAATAAAAAAATTTATTTGAACACGATATTTCTTTAAATATTTTGTCAAAAACCATTAGTATGTTTAGTGGAGCTTTGTATAGCTCCAGGGGTACGTTCGATAGGAAAGATGGGGTTGATATGAGCAACTTTAAGAAGTCGTTTGCAACTATGTTTGCAGCAATAATGATGCTCACTGGTATCATTATTTTAGGTACAAGCACTGTTGCAAAGGCAGTGACCTATCCGTTGTCGCAGAACATTGATTTTGGCGCTGACGGAGAACTTACTGTTAACCTTAAGCCCACTTCACCCACAACCGTTAAGGACAATGCAAACATCTCTACAGGTATCGAGATTGACGCAACTGGCCTTCATAAGCCAATCGACGGTCTTTACCTGGAGATTGAGGTAAACACCAAGCAGTCCTCTGAAAACGTCAATAACACCAACAACATTACTCCTAACACCTACCTTGATAACTTTGCTACCCCAGCAGCAGCTACTCAGCCTATTATCAAGCGCGAGGAGACCATCGTTACCCCTGATGGCAGGACCATTAAGCGCCTGTACCTCAACACTATCGATACCACCGTTAAGCTGGAGCTCCCTTACGTTATGAGCTTCAGAGATATGGTTACCCCAGCAGATTTCCAGCTCAAGCCAGTTGTTCGTGTGTACAATGCAGACGGCACAGAGCTTGCTAACATGCCTGATCAGACATACTCCATCACCTACGACAAGCCTTGGCTTATGAAGCAGGTTGCAGGTGAAGAAACCAACGATCAGCTCCTGTATGGTGGTATTAACGCCCCAGGTGATTCGTCCGCGCTTTCCAACGATAAAACTTCAGACGTCATCTTTAATTTTAGGCTTTACCAGTATCATCGTGCTTATCGCTCCATCATCATTACTGATACCCTTCCTACATACGTAAACGCAGCAGGTCAGACCGTTACCGCTCACTTTGACCCAGCTAAGAACCCTAACTGGACGCTCAGCCCAGATGGACGTACCGTAACCCTCAAATTTGATATTCCTGCAGGAACCACCATTCTTAACGACTACATCAGAGATAACCTTCCTGCATATTCCCAGCTCAAGCTTTCCTTCCCGGGCGCTCGCTACCTCAACGGCACTAATCGCGTAATCTTCAACAACACTGCAACGGTTCAGGGCATACCTTACAACCCAAGTGCAGCAGAAGAGACTGTTGGCCAAGTCCCAGGCAACGAGCACAACTTTGATGACGACTCTAAGCAGTTCCGCCTTGCTGGTAATGATTTCAGCGGTAACGGCATGCTTAGCAAGCGCGGTCCCGTTACCATCCAGTACGACAAGAACGGTCTTGCTGTTAAGAAGCTTGATTACACTATCAAGTTGGTCAACAAGCTGGACACCCCACTCACCGACATCGAGTTCATCGAGGATGTTGCCAACACCGACAACCGCCTCTTCATGACTGCGCTGACCGGCAATCTTGTTGCAGTTGGCCAGCGAGTTGGACTCTCCATGGACCAGATTGAGGTCCGTGGCTACAAGGCAGACGGCAGCTACGACATCATTCCTACCAGGAAGAACGGTGCAAACTGGCTTTACCGTGCTGACATGAACTCGGCAAGCCAGCAGCAGCTGCAGTCCTATCTGGACCAGATCAACCAGGGTACGCTTGATCCATCCAATGCTTCCGCTGTGTCTCCTCAGTACAGGAAGATTGGTATTTACTTTAAGAACGTAACTCTGCAGCCAACCAGCAACATTGATTTCAACATCCAGATGATGTTCATGAATCCATTTGGCGAGGTTTACAGTGACAGACCTATTACCAACATCATCAAGGTCAATGCCAACAAAGTTAATACCGACGGTACCAAGACCCCAATGAACTTCTCCGCAAATTGGGATACTCGCTTTACTCCATTTAGCGAGAAGGTCTGGCTGTCCAAGTCCTCTTGGTACCAGCGCGTTGGTATGCCAAACGAGCGCTTCAGTGCTCGCTTTGGCTTTGCACTGTCAGAGCTTTCACCTGCTCGTTATTTGAAGAATCCAACCTTCGTTGATCTTCTCCCTGCAGGCGTTTCTTATGACGCGAACACCTCGGTTTCACCAATTGCTGACTCGCTGCAGCCTGAGAAGGTTGAGTACATCAGGAACTACAACGAGACCGGTCGCAATGCAATCAAGATTACCCTTCCATCTGGATACGTGTATCAGTATGGAACCATGGGTTATGAGATTAGGAACCTGGTAATCAACGACGACATCATTCCTTCTAAGGCCGAGAATGACGTTCTGAACAACAATAATGACGTCTACTTCTACGCCACAAACTGGACTCACGGCACACCAGATGACTTCTCTGGTATGTATAACGCCAGTAACTTTGTTCGGGATAATCTTGACATCAACATGAATGGCGTCACTGACGAGACTATTTTGAAGGCAACTGCAAAGGTTCTTGGCAATAACGTTGAGAGTATCCAGTCCGACAAGCACATCCGCAGCCTTGAGCCAAACATTGCTGGCGGCGGCGCATTCTACGGTAGGGCATTTACCTCGGCTACAATCATGACTGACTTTGCTGGCGTCACTGATACCAGCGGACTCTTCCAGTATCGTCTGAGCATTCGTAACTACTACAACACGCCAATGAATAAGATTCTTATGTATGACGTGTTGCCATATGTGGGCGATGGTAGAAACTCTGCTTTCAGCAATACACTTCAAGGTCCTATTGACCTGAAGATTGGTTCAACTGACGTCAGCTCTCAATATGATATTTACTATCGTACCGATGAACACCCTGCTCAGAACGATATCAACGAGATTAACAGCCCAGAGTGGACTAAGACTCCAGCTGACTACACTAAGGTAACGGCAATCAAGATCGTTGGTAAGGATGGCACTATCCTGCCTCCATACACTGTTCTGTCTGCGGTCCTGACCATGAAGGCTCCTCTGTATGATCCAAACCTCTCCGAGGCTTTTGCATACAATGACATGAGCGTTATCTACAACAACGAAGCTGCTATGCGTCGTACCGAGAAGGTCGCAAACCAGCTTGTTGACATCATGGACGTCAAGGTAGAGAAGAAGTGGCTTGATGCTGATGGCAATGCAATTGCTCAGCCAGACGCTACCTCAATTACCGTAAAGCTTCTTGCTGACGGTGTTGATACTGGTAAGACGCTTGATCTGACGGCTGCTAATAACTGGACTGCTTCGTTTACGCACCTTCGTAAGTACACCGTTGAGACTGACAACGACGGTACCGTCACAAAGACTCCTATCGTCTACACTCTTAGAAGGTCTCCGTCTCTGGTAAGAAGCTTTGGGACGACTCTAACGACAACGACGGTAAGCGTCCAGCTTCCATTGTTGTCAGGCTTCTCGCAGATGGCGTTGAGGTTCAGCACAAGACAGTAACTGCTGCGGATAACTGGGAGTACACCTTCTCTGATCTGCCTAAGTTCAATGGCAATGCAGAGATTACTTACACCGTTTCTGAGGATGCTGTACCTGACTACACCACAAGCATCAACGGCTTTGAGATTACAAACCAGCATGCTCCTGAGGCTTTGAGTATCCCAGTTAAGAAGGTCTGGGTTGACGACAATAATGCTCAGGGCCTGCGTCCTACTAGTGTTCACGTCAGGCTTTATGCAGACGGCACCCAGGTGGGCGAGTTTGATCTGAACGCAGGTAACAACTGGTCTCACATCTTCAACGGCCTGCCACGTTACACTGCTGGTCACGAGATTGAGTACACCGTCAAGGAAGACCCAATTGCTCACTACACATCTTCCTATTCCGGCTCTTCAGCTACTGAGCTTACAGTTACCAACACCATTGAAGGTAAGGTTTCTGTTCCAGTAACAAAGAAGTGGATTGGTGCACCTGCTGATAGCGTAACTATTCACCTGCTCGCTGACGGCGTTGAGGTTCAGAGCGCAAATCTGACCGCTGCAGACAACTGGCAGCACACGTTCAGTAACCTTAACCAGTACAACAATGGTGCGCTGATCAACTACACCATTACTGAGGATGCAGTTGACGGCTACACCACCCAGATTACTGGTGACGCTACTAACTATGTGGTAACTAACACTAACATGAAGACTCGCGACATTCCGGTCACCAAGGTTTGGGAGAACCAAGAAGGCGATTCTGCTGAGATTGTCCTGTATCGTGACGGCGTCGAGGTTGATAGGGTAACTATCACCAAGGCTGACGACTGGAAGCACACTTTCAGCAACCTAGAGTTCTACGACAAGACTGATGGTCACGAGTATGCTTACACCATCTCTGAGACACCTATTTCTGGTTACACAACTCAGATTACTGGTAATCAGGATGACGGTTTCACAGTGACCAACACTGCTCCTGTTGTTCCTCCAACCACGCCTCCTACCACCCCAGAGCCTAAGAAGCCAAGCCTTCCTTACACAGGCGACGCTTCGGGTATTGCTTCAATCGTTGGAGCTACAGCTCTGTCCCTGAGTGGTCTTGGCATCGCTCTTAGAAGGAAGAACAGCTAATAGCTGGGCTTTCTTGGCCCGCCGATAGCTAATTAAAAACAGGCTCCTGGTAAACCAGGAGCCTGTTTTTGTGTAGCTCAGCAAGACCGTTAGAGCCGTCAAAGCCGCCAGTCTGTCAAAGCCACCGTATGTGCGGCGCAGAATTATCCCGTCGTATGTCTATCCTGGTGTTTTGTAGAGTTCCCACTTCCGCTTTAGCGCCAAGTGGTAAAAAATGCGTTTAGTTGGGGGTTACATTTTTCTTTCATCCGCCGAAAACTTAGTGTGCAGCAAAGAATTATCCAGCAACACGATATAATTTTAGGTAGTTCCTAGTTATTTCTTGTACTGCAAAACGTGGAGGTAAAAGGCCTATGAGAAGCATTTTTGAGGATCGACAGGTATCAATTAAGTGCGACGATAAGTATTCTTATACCGTTACAAAAGATGGTCTGGCTTATGTTCCAGGTAATGGAAAGCCAGAGGTCAAGGTTTTGTTTTCAGAGGTCGGTTCAACCTTCTTA
>JAHACE010000092.1 GCA_018376005.1 Atopobium sp.
AGAAGACTGAGGGGTTGGCGAAGTATTCTCTGTTGGAACAGCAGGTGTCTGGTCTGTTGTTGGAGTTGTTGTTGGCGCTGCAGGTGAGGTAGGCTGAGAATTTTCAGGTGCTGTAGGAGAAGTATTTTCAGATGTTGCAGTAGTTTCAGTTGTTACAGCAGGAGCATTTACTGCGGATGTATCAGTAGTCTCTGCAAGAGCAGGAGCAGCGTGGAGTCCGCAAAGTAGAGCTGCACTCAACGAAGCAACCGCAATAAGCTTTTGTGTAGAAGGTCTGTAGGAAAAACGCATCTTCTTCTCCATTGTTTTAACTCCAATAAATCCAGGTAATAAAGAGCAACTCAAACTGATTTAGCGCTTGTATTCAGTAAGTACACCGTCTGGTCCAGCCCAGCGCTTTACGCCATCGGAACGGGTAATCCACTGATTGCGAGCAAGGCCATAACCCTCATCAAAGTAATAGTCTTTACCATCAATAGTGTGTTCTCCAGTATAAGCAGGATGGCTTGGCTTTGCTGGATCAAAGTACCAAGTTTTTCCATTTGGTGTGGTGAACCAACCAGAAGCAAATGCGCCACTTGACTGTGCCCAAGCCCAACCGCCTTCTGGGAGCTGTACCCAATTGTTAGCAGTCATTCCAGCAGACTCATCAATATAATAAGTTCCACTAGAAGTTTGGATGACACCAACAAGCATACGGTGCTTGGAATCTTTGGTATCAAAGTAGAACCACTTGCCATTAGGCATATGCTTCCAACCTGATTGAAGCGCTCCGCTTTCTCCAGCCCAGGACCAAGAACCATCAACTCTATGAACCCATCCATTTTTCAGAAGACCATAGCCTGAATCAAAATAATATGATTGACCGTTAATTTCAGCGTCTCCAATTATTGCAGGATGCTGCGGATCTGATGGATCAAAATACCAAGTTTTGCCATTTGGAGTGGTGTACCAACCAGAGGCAAATGCACCGCTCGACTGTGCCCAAGCCCAACCACCATTAGGGAGCTGCACCCAATCGTTAGAAGTCATTCCATTATTTACGTCAACGTAATAAGTTCCGCTGGAAATAGTGAAGACACCTTTCTTAAGCACAGGGAAGCTGTAAGTAGTGTAGACAAAATCCTTATTAATCATAGGGAATTCTGTTTCACCAAAATAGAACCACTTACCATTTGGCATGTGTTTCCAGCCAGAATAAACAGAGCCTACTGTTTCAATCCAAGCCCATTCACCATCATCACCACCACCGATCCAACCATGGGTAACGAGGCCATTACTGTGATCAAAGAAATAATATTTATCATCAATATGAATTCCGCCCATTACCACTCTATTGGAATGTTCTGGGTCGGCATACCAAGTTTTGCCATCTGGAGTTTTAAACCAGCCAGAGATAGCAGCACCATCTGGACCAGCCCAGTACCAAGCTTCTACACCGTGGCCCATATTTATCCAAGAATTTCGTAAAAGTCCTGTCGAAGGATCAAAGAAGTACAGCTTTCCATCGACCGGAACTGATTTAGCAATAACCGGAGGACCCGACCTAAAATCTCTAGTTAAATACCAGGTTTTACCATCAGGATCAGTAAACCATCCTTCAATAAAACGCCCATCAGCTCCGGCCCAGCTCCAACCTTTATCTGTTTTAACCCAATTGTTTTTTATCAAGCCGTTATCTTTATCTACGTAGTAGTAAACATATTGATTATCAGGCGTTTTTTGGTCGAAATAAATTAATCCGTATCGAGCGTATGGAAAAAAATTTGAATTAAAATACCAGGTTTTACCATCAGGCGTAGTATAGAAACCAGATGCTGCAGCTCCAGTTTCATCTACATAATATTTATCATCGCCATAAGTAATCCACTGACTTTTTAGAATAGTTCCATCTTCAGTATAAAAATATACCTTTCCATCAACTTCTTTCAATTTTGGATAATTGGATTTAGAAGTTGATTCAGGGGTACTTACTGTGGATGTATCAGTAGTTTCTGCAAGAGCAGGAGTAGCGTGGAGTCCACAAAGTAGAGCTGCACTCAACGAAGCAACTGCAATAAGCTTTTGAATTCTCTATCTTCTATGAAAAAATGCTCAACTAATGAGATAAAAAATGTTTAATAGCAGATATATCCATAAATAAATGCTGGAAAACAGCTTGATTACCTGTGGCTCTTCCGGTAGATGGTGTGAAAATCTCCATGAGTGGTTTCTCGCCACATAAGTTGTTGATTAAGGTTATTATATTCCACGTGGCGAAACGTCACGGTATCGCGCTCCACAGGCGCAGTTTTGCCCTGCGGGGCTAAGAAAGAAAGGCACGAAATGGCTCAGGGTACTGTAAAGTGGTTTAATCCAGACAAGGGTTACGGCTTCATCTCTCGTGAGGATGGCGACGATTTGTTCGTACACTTCTCCGAGATTCAGATGGACGGTTTTAAGACTCTCGATGAGGGCCAGCCTGTCGAGTTTGAGATTACCACCGGCCAGAACGGTAAGCTCCAGGCTTCTAGCGTCCACAAGATCTAGTACTTGCGAACACTACCATCAAAGGGAGACCTTCGGGTCTCCTTTTTTGTTACATCACTATTTTTATAAAGTGGTGTTTTCTAAAATCTTTAATACCAATGCTTAATGGTGAAGTCAGCAAGTTCAGAGAGTTTCTCGATATCTTGATGCTCATCATCACAATTAACAGCACAGGTGATAAGGCCAACAGAATTTCCTGTCTGAAGAGCCAGTGGAATGTCTTCAAACAGAATTGTTTTCTCGGCTGGAGTATTAAGGCGTTTAAGCACCTCAAGATACAGATGAGGCTCATCTTTTGCAGATCCAACATCTGCTGCAAACACCTGAGTATCAAACAGAGTGGATAGATGTAAACGAGGCTCAAGAAGAGCAAGAAGCTCCGGCTCGTTGACAGTTGCCAATGCAGTAGGGATGTCTTTTTCTTGTAGCTTGCCAATAAAATCAACAACACCAGGTCTAAGCTGCACGGAGTTTACAAAGAAGCTTTTACTAAGCTCTTTCCACTCGGCAACAATTTCTTCTGGATCTTCCTTTAGCCCATAGGTGGCAATTGCCCATTCGGCTCCCTTTTCAAATCCGAGAGGGGAGAGAATCTTGCCAATTTCTGGTGTATAAGGAATTCCTCGCGACTCAAAAAACTCCTGGTCAACAAGCTTCCAAATATGATGCGTATGAGCAATAGTGCCATCAAAATCAAAGATTGCTGCTTCAAAATCTGTTGCAAGAATATCTTCAAGTGTCGAGAAAATCACAGAGTTCCAATCAAGTTGCGGTGAGCTTGTGTTTTTTATTGTTGACGTGCCAGTCTAGTGTAAACTTTTAGCAAGTATGAAGAGGAGTAAACCAATACTTTTCGGAGGACCGCATGAAACGCAGCTTATTTAATACTCGCGGTAAATTGCTTGCTGTTTTGTTCTTTATTGTCGCAGCATTGTTTGCAACAACAGTTCAAAACGCATATGCAACTACCTACACAACTATGGATGCCCAAGGAAACATTATCCAGAGTGAATCACTAAAAGATGCCGTAGCACTTGCTCGTGCAACTGGCAGACCTATTGCACTTGACCCAGGTCACAGTGATGGCCTTGAAGGCAGAGATCCAGGTGCTACCTACTTTGGACTCAAAGAGGGAGACCTGGCTTGGGCAACTGCCATGTACGCCAAGAAGTATCTGGAAAAATGGGGTGTACAGGTTGTTGTTGTTCGTGGAGAACACGAGGATCCATCGATCAAGACGCGCGTACAGCGTGCTGTTGACGCAAACGCTTGTGCCATCATCTCGCTTCACTACAATGCCGGCCCTGCATCTGCAACGGGCTCAGAGGTACTTGTTCCTCATAAGGTAAGCTACAACTACGATCTTTATTTCTCCGGTCAAATTTTTGCCGGTAAGGTTAACTATTACCTCAGAAACAAAGCAGGCATTGTCACCCGCGGTGATGGCGCTACTGAGCGTGGCTACAACGACCAATACGGAACAGACTATTACGAGAATGGCGATGAGTCCGATTATTACGGTATTGTTCGCTATGCTCGTCAAAAGGGAATTCTTGGCGTAATTATTGAGCATCAATTCATTTCTAATCCAGCACATGCTGCTGAGTTTAAAGACCTTGGTGATAATTCCAAGGTTGACTACATTGGCTGGGCAGATGCATGGGCAATTTGGGAAATGTACAGCTCTGATACTTGGTGGAGCATGAGTAGTGTTTCAGTAGCTCAAAAGGATAGTGACATTACTCTAAAGCCAGTTCTTACTGGCGTAGTTACTGACGCAACATTTACTTACAGCTATGTTGGTCCAGATGGAACAAAGGTAACGGTTGCATCTAACACTACGGCAACTTCGTCTACCTTTACGCTCCCTGCTAGCGGCCGTTACACCCTGTATATCACAGCAAGATCTTCTGATGGTCAAGAAGTAACCCGCCAGACAAACTATGACGCTAAGATTAAAGAATCCTATGGCTGGCGCAGAGCTGCTGAAGGATGGATGTATTCTGATGACAACGGCACTGCTTACGTAAGCAGATGGCTTAAAGACGATGATGGCTGGCATTATTTTGATGCCAGGGGAATTGCTGTTTCTGGCTGGTTTACTACGCCAAATGGTAAGGTTTGGTACTTTGACGCAGCTGCACCTCATAACGCTGCCGCTCTTGGTCAGAGGACTATTTCAGGTAAGTCTTATTACTTTGATGAGACTAATGGAATGGCAAAGAATTCCTGGGTCCACCAGGCTGATGATTCTTGGTCTTGGGCGACAGGAGATGGCTCTCTGCATGCAGGTTGGAAATACATGCCAAATGGCAAGTGGTTCTACTTTGATGCCAACAACAGCTATCACGCTACCTTTGGTCTTATGACTGACGGAAACAAAAAGTACTACATTGATCAGAATCGTGGTCTGATTTACGGCGGTTGGGTCAATCTTGCTGATGGAGATTGGATCTGGCTTAATGACGACGGTACTCTTTACTCTGGCTGGAAGTACATGTCTAACGGCAAGTGGTTCTACTTTGATGAGAATGCTGAGTATCCACTGATGAAGACTGGACTTGTTATCACAGCTAGCGGCTCATACTACGTTGATGCCAATAGCGGCATGAAGAGAGCACGGTGCTCTCTTTGGTCTTCAGGTAATTAACGGCTCATACTATTACTTCGACCAGAGTAATGGATTGTTGCGCTCTCAAAATGTCACTCTTCCTGATGGTCGTGTTGCTTACGCAGATGCAAATGGCGTTCTTAACATCAAGTCTGCAGATAACAACAACGGTGGTAATGGCGGAGATAATAGAGACGCTAACAACACGCCTGCTGATGACGGTTCTCCAATTGACCCAACTCGTGGTAATTTCTCTGATCGCACCAGCGTTCTTGGAGCACCTCTTGTCACTAAAGAGGATCTTCAGCGAGATTTCAACAAGCGCGTAGGTTCTGCTTATCCAGCTGTCTATGCCGAGAAGGGCGCTGCAACAGGAACCGATTTTGTAAACCAGCTATGGCAGGCCGCCATTGATGAGGGAGTTCGTCCAGAACTTCTCTATGCACAGGTCATGATTGAGACAGGTAACCTTCGCTTTGGTGGCGATGTCCTTCCTGAGCAGTGCAACTTTGGTGGTCTTGGTGCAACTGGAAACGGAGCGCGCGGACTCTCATTTGATACCGTTCTTAAGGGACTACGTGCACAGGCTTTGCAC
>JAHACE010000093.1 GCA_018376005.1 Atopobium sp.
AGCTACAGGCCCAACGCAGGGAAAAATAATACCTCCATACTTCTCGTAGGTCAACACTTTTTTTGTTTTGTTTTAAAGTTTCTTGAAATTGGGTATGAAAGCAGAACAGAGAGTCGTAGACTATCTGCCCAAAGATTGATAAATGGCGTGCTTTTTGGAGTTTTTGTGTCACTAAAACGTATGGACATACAGACAGTTGTTGTCGGAGGAGGACCCATCTCTTCCGTTATTGTCCTGCGTCTTCATGACCCACGCGGCGTCTCCACGCTCAGCCTTCCTATTAAGATTGGCAACATTGAAGCCTCTGCTATCAGCCTTGGTATAGACCAAGAGTCTACCCAGAGACCGCTCACACATGACCTTCTTCGCTCCGTTCTTGATTCTCTGGATGCAGACATTAAAAGTGTGCGCATTGTAGGTGTCCATGGCACCACGTTCTTCTCGCAAATTGAGCTCATCTCTAAAGAGGGAGAGCATATTTACGTGGATGCTCGTCCGTCAGACGCAATTGCGCTGGCAGTAAGAACAAACGCTCCCATCTTTGCTGACGAGAGCGTTCTGGAAATTGCTGCTGCTCCAGACTTTACTGATGTCGAGAAGGACGTTCAGGCCCAAGAGCTTGAGGAGTTCCACCAGTTTATTGAGGATATCTCTCCTGAGGATTTCTCATAAGTCCTGCTCTATGGTTTACTTTTAAACAATTGACGTATCTTTTATATAAAAAACATTACCGTTATCGCGCTGTTTTTCTCGGTAAACGAAAAGGGCTCAGGAGAATTACCTCCTGAGCTCTTCAAATTACGTATAGCTGAAATGCTTATTCGTCATCATCCAGCAGTGAATCGTCCAGTACTTCCTCTTCATCTCCGAGGTCAACAGACTCTGCCTCATCAGCATCGCGAGCACCTGCTGCCATCAGATCAAGCATACCTTGGTTTTCTGCGTGCTTAGGAGCCTTCTTCTTGTGAGCAACCATACGAGCAACTGCAGAAACAACGTCAGTACCAGAGAGGTTCATAACCTTGACGCCCTGAGTAGAGCGGCCAAGCTTGGAGATATCGCCAGCCTTGACGCGGATTACAACGCCCTCCTCGGACATGATCATAATCTCATGCTGAGGACCAACAACGCGGCAGGCAACCAGGTTACCCTTCTTCTCCGTCATTGTGATGGTAAAGACGCCCTGGCCACCACGCTTGTGGACTGGGTACTCAGAAATTGCCGTACGCTTTCCGTAGCCCTTCTCGGTAATAACGAAAAGGTCACCGTTGCCGTTGGTAATTTCCATGCCAAGCATAGTTGCATCGCCCTTGAGCGTAATACCACGAACGCCTGAGGTACCGCGACCCATGCTTCTTGCCTCAGCCTCGTCAAACAGGATTGCTTTGCCGTCGGAGGAGCACAGAACAACCTTGTCACCTGGGTGTACTCGACGGACGTTAACAAGCTCGTCGCCATCCTTAAGGTTGATTGCAATGAGGCCGTCCTTACGGGTACGGTCGTACTCAGACATTGCTGTCTTCTTGACCATTCCCTGCTTAGTAGCAAACATCAGGTAGTTGTCTTCTGGGAAGTCGCGGGTAGTAATAACTGCCTTGACCTTCTCGCCCTCTGCAAGCGTTTCGATGACATTGATGATGGCGCTACCCTTAGTAGTTCTGTTACCAACCGGAAGCTCGTGGACCTTGAGGCGGTATACCTTACCAAAGTTGGTAAAGAACAGCACGTAATCGTGGGTAGAAGCAACAAAGAGGTTCTCAACAAAATCGTTCTCTTTGAGAGAGACGCCCTGAACGCCCTTGCCGCCGCGCTTCTGGGAGCGATAAATCTCAACAGGTACGCGCTTTACGTAGCCTGCGTGAGTGACGGTGACAACCATATCCTCTTCAGCGATAAGATCCTCGACGTCCAGGTTCTGAATGTCCTGGTCGGAGATTTGTGTACGGCGCTTGTCGGCGTAACGGTTGGAAATTTCACGGAGCTCATCAGCAATAACAGCCAGAATCTTTTCCTCGTGAGCGAGAAGATCCTCGTAGTAGGCAATATCGAGTCTGAGCTGGGAAATCTCGTCAACAAGATCCTGACGAGCAAGACCGGTGAGGCGGCGCAGACGCATCTGAAGAATTGCCTCGCCCTGAATCTCATCCAAGCCAAAGCGCTCGTTCATGCGCTTCTTTGCCTCAGCATCATCCTGCGAACTGCGGATGATGTGGACAATCTCGTCGATGTTATCAACTGCGGTCAGAAGGCCTTCCAAAATGTGGACACGCTTCTGTGCCTTATCCAGGTCAAACTCAGTACGACGGCGTACAACATCAATCTGGTGATCAATGTAGTGACGCAGAATCTCGCGAAGAGAAAGGGTACGAGGAACACCGTCAACCAAGGCCAGGTCAATGATGCCAAAGTTGGACTGAAGCTGAGTCTTCTTGTACAGGTTATTTAGAACAACCTGTGGGACAGCATCACGCTTGAGATCCAAGACAATGCGCATACCCTTACGGTTGGACTCATCGCGCATGTCAGAAATGCCTTCAATTTTCTTCTCGTTGACTGCCTGAGCAATCTTCTCCTGAAGAAGACCTTTGTTAACCTGGTAAGGAATCTCGGTAACAACAAGGCGCTGGCGGCCGCTCTTGACCTGCTCAACATGAACCTTCGCGCGGACCGTAATAGAACCGCGGCCAGTCTCGTAAGCGTCCTTGATGCCCTGAGTGCCCATGATGATGCCACCTGTTGGGAAGTCAGGACCAGGTAGAACGGTCATGAGCTCCTCAGTGGTAACGTCAGGGTCCTCAATCATCATGCAGACAGCGTTAGTTACCTCACCAAGGTTGTGAGGAGGAATGTTGGTAGCCATACCAACTGCAATACCTGAAGAACCGTTAACCAAAAGATTTGGGAAACGTGCAGGAAGAGAACCAAAGTTTCCGTGACCATCAATCAGAGGAAGTCTCATCGAGAAGTCCTGAGACATACGGACCATGGAGTCATAAATAGCGGAGTCACCGTGTGGGTGGTACTTACCCATGACTTCACCGACTGCCCATGCAGACTTCTTATGTGGGCGGTTTGGCGTAATGCCAGCCTCACTCATTGCGTACAGAATACGGCGGTGAACAGGCTTTAGGCCGTCTCGAACATCTGGAAGTGCACGAGCAACAATAACGGACATGGAATACTCAAGGAAGGAAGTCTTCATCTCTGAGGACAAGTCAGTTGGCTTAAGGGTGCCACCGTGAATGTCAGAGAGATCAAGACGGGTACCAGCCTCATCAGAGATGATGTGTGAAGTCTCTCCCGTTACTAGATTTACTCCAGTCTCTGGGTCAAACTCGTCAGAGTCTTCTTCTACCTCGTCATCTTCGTATTCTTCATCCATATCGTTTTGTGCATCGAGGTCTTGATCCTCATCTGCACCAAAAAGATCGTCATTCATATTTTTATCGTCTGCCACAAGTTACCCTTTCATTTTCTGTCTAATGATTTAGCGAGAAACCATTAAATGTCCAGGAAGCGGACGTCTTTTGCGTGTGTTTGGATGAAGTCTTTACGCTTCTCAACCTGGTTGCCCATAAGGTCGGAAACTGCACGATCAGCTGCAAGAGCATCATCAATGGTTACCTTCAGAAGAATGCGGTTCTTTGGCTCCATAGTGGTTGCCCACAGCTGCTCTGGATCCATCTCACCAAGACCCTTATAACGCTGAATAGTGAACTTGGTGTTGTCCTCAAACTTCTTTGTCTCAAGAGCAAGCTCTTCATCGGTATAGATGTATTTGCCGTTCTTCTTACCCTTTGGCTTGATCTGATACAGAGGAGGCTGAGCAACGTAGATATAGCCTGCGTCAATCATTGGCTTCATGTAACGATAGAAGAAGGTAAGCAGAAGAATTCTAATGTGAGAGCCGTCAACATCAGCATCGGTCATGATGACAATCTTGTGATAACGAGCTTTCTCAATATTAAATTCATCACCAACACCAGTACCAATAGCAGTAATCAAGGAAGTGATGGTGTCAGAAGAAAGTGCACGGTGAGCCTGTACGCGCTCGACATTCAAAATCTTTCCGCGAAGTGGAAGAACTGCCTGGATAGAACGGTCACGTGCCATCTTTGCAGAACCACCTGCGGAGTCACCCTCGACGATGAAGAGCTCAGTCATCTCTGCATCACGAACGGAGCAGTCTGCAAGTTTTCCTGGAAGAGCCGCAGACTCAAGGAGTCCCTTACGGCGTGTTGCTTCACGAGCTTTACGAGCAGCAAGACGGCCCTTTGCAGCCTGAGATGCTTTTTTAAGAATCTCTTTTGCCTGGTTTGGATGCTCTTCAAGGTACTCTGAGAGACCCAGAGTAACAATCTTGTTGGTAAGCGTTCTCATATAAGAACTACCAAGCTTTGCCTTTGTCTGTCCTTCAAACTGAGGATCTGGCAGCTTAACTGAAATAACAGCAGTTAAGCCCTCACGAATATCGCCGCCCTCAAGCTTAGGATCTTTCTCTTTAAGAAGACCCTGCCTAGTGCCGTAATCATTTATTACCTTAGTAAGAGCGGTACGGAAGCCCTCAAGGTGCATTCCGCCTTCCTCAGTGAAAATACCATTTGCAAACGAGAGAGTTCTATCGCTGAACTCAGTATTCCACTGAATAGCTACCTCAACCTCACCCATCTGAGACATTGGAGCGTCAGGGTCTGACTTACCTTCAATATAGATAGGGCGAGAAAGTCCTGGTAAGACGGTTTTCTCATCATTTAGGTACTTAACAAAGTCGATGATGCCGCCAGCATACTGGAAGTCAACCTGACGAGGAGTAAGCTCACGCTCATCAACGAGAGAAATTTTAAGATTCTTGTTAAGGAATGCGGTTTCCTGGAGACGATCACGAAGCGTATCAAAGTTATACGTAGTGGTCTCAAAAATCATGTCATCTGGCCAGAAGGTAATAATGGTACCTGTAGTCTTAGAAGTACCAATTTCCTTCATTTTCTGAATGGTCTTACCGCGCTCAAAAACCATCTCGTAGATTTTGCCATCGCGCTTAACCTGTGCAACAAGCTTCTTAGAAAGAGCATTTACAACAGAAACACCTACGCCGTGAAGGCCACCAGAATATTTGTATGAGTCGTTATCAAACTTACCGCCTGCATGAAGAATGGTAAGAACAACCTCAAGAGTTGGAATTTTTTTCTGGGGATGAAGGTCTATAGGAATACCACGACCATTATCTTCAACAGAAATAGAGTTATCTGGATGAACGGTGACCTTGATTTTGGAGCAATAGCCAGCCATTGCCTCATCGACTGAGTTATCTACAATCTCCCAAACAAGGTGGTGCAGACCAGAAGCTGAAGTTGTACCAATATACATACCTGGGCGCTTACGAACCGCCTCAAGGCCTTCAAGAATCTTAATCTCTGTACCGTCATACTTATTTTCTTTTGCCACGTAAGTCCTCTCTTCAATTGTGAGCGGAATGATATACGTATTTTACTATGAAATCGCCAAAATCAACTCGGCACAGAGAAATTTCATTGTTTAAACAGTAATATTTGGTATCTGAGAGGCTCTGTAAAGAGATTTAAGGACAGATTAGTGACAGATTAGACTAAAGACTCTTTTTTTGTCTAAAACTTGCTTCAATCGCTTTATAAGCCGTTGACTTGAGTGGCTCAGAAAGACCAGAAACTAACTCAGAAATTTGTGATTTTTCTTCTGTAGTGAGTTCTGGAAGAACTTTCTTCTCTACTTTTTGGCCCTGAGGTTGTTCTTTTGAGGAACCGTCTTCTTTACCAGTATGTCTATTGTATTTATCCAGCTTAAACTCAAGATCTGAAAACTCTAGACCATGCTCTGACAACCTTGCTCTATAGATTTCTCTTTGTGCAAGAAAATCAATCATGCACATACGATTGTCTACATAAACGGTAAGTACAGGATATTCTCTACCAGCAATTTCTCTAACAAATACGCCGGTTGT
>JAHACE010000094.1 GCA_018376005.1 Atopobium sp.
TCCTTCGGCTCAAAATGTTGACTGGTCAAGCGATAAGACCAACTTTGTAAGCAGCTGGGGTGCTCGAATTGATGCGTATCTTGCTGGTTCCCCTCTTGCTGGCTACGGCTCAACTTTTGCTGAGGCTGCATGGGCCTACGGCGTTGATCCGCGTCTATCGCCTGCTATTTCTGCAGTTGAGAGCACAAAGGGTAGGTATAACTTCCTCCCCTACAACGCATGGGGTTGGGGTTCTGCTAGCTGGGGTAGCTGGGAAGAGGCTATCTGGGATCACACGGCTGGTCTTGCTGCTGGCTATGGCGGAAGGCTTTCTGTTTCTGGCGCTGCAAAGTACAACCCAGCAAATCCAAACGGTTGGTACTCGGCAGTTCTTACGCAGATGGAGCTCATCTAAGCTTCTATCCACATAACCTTTAGAGAACGTTAAAACCCCGCAGTTTACCTGCGGGGTTTTTGTTGTCGGGCACGGTTAGGCGGTGAGCACGACCATCGCTAGGATGAGGGCAAAGCCGATGAGGTCGGCAACGCTAAAGGTAGTTCCAAGCACCAGTACGGTGGTAATGGTTGCCATAACGGGCTCGATAGTACCCAGCAGGACCGCTCTAAGCGAGCCTGCATCCTTAACACCCTGCAGGTAGAGACCATACGCCAAGAAGGTTCCCACCAGCACACCAATAACTACCAGCAAAACACCAAAGGTGTCCAGCTGAGGCATATGGTTCCAGGGCTGATAAAACACGGCAATAAGCGTGCCTGAGAACAGAAAAGCTAGGCCATTAACAGTAAAGCTTCCCCACTTTTCCATCAGAGGCTTTGGCAAAATCGAAAGAGCTGCCTGAGCAAACGCGCACATAACGCCCCAGAAAATACCTGCTGTTGGCAGGTTAAGCGTGCCTGGATTTCCTCCTGTTACCAAGAGATAGGTGCCAATAAGCGCCAAGACAATACCAAGAATCTCTCGACGACGAGGCCAGCGCTTGCCAACCGCACAGACAAAGGCTAAAACGCCCAGCATGCCCAACGACTGCATGATTGTTGCAGTTCCAGAATTAGTAGCATTAACTGCATAAATATAAGCAACTTGCGAGAAAAGAATGGCAAACAAGCTAACCACAAATATTTTTGCCAGCTCTTTTGGCTTCCTGATGACAGTTGTGAGATTTTTTCTATCAAACGCAAAAGCAGTTCCTAAGAATAACCAGCAGGCACAAAGCTCACGAATATCAATCAACCACATCGGATCAACGTGATAGGTATCAAGCAGGTATTTTGCAGCGGTTCCAAATGCGCCCCAGGAAGCTCCACCAATCAAGACAAAGAGCATTCCTCGATAGATTTTCTTCTTGTTATCAGGGGTTATTTCAGCATCATCGCTGCCAAGTGCTTCCTCTTCTGCAGAAGCCTCTAAAGCGTCTGCAGCCTTAGAAGACTCCACATCGCTCTCATGAGAAATGAAATCATTCATCTGGGTATAAATCTTTCATTACAAAATACGGATACAAGTGTCACTTTTCCCCTGACGCGGTAGTATCACAATAACAAAAATCCACCTTACCCCGCTTTGTGTGGAGTCTCAAGTCTCCAAACGGTTCAAATGGGCAAGATGGTTCAAAACGGCAATGATGCTCACGTAAGTTTTCGTATAGATTGGCAGCTTATGACATCCAAGTATTCGCAGATGGATAGCGCGTTTTCTGTTGGTACGCTTCATGCAGAAGACAAGAGCTTTGAGGTAATCTCAGCTGAGTGGGTTAACGAGATTTCTGGCTACGCCTACATCTTTAAGCATGTTCCTACAGGTGCTCGCCTTATGTGGTTTGCCTGCGACGATGACAATCGCTCGTTTGCCATTGCTTTTAAGACACCTCCTGTAGACCACACAGGCGTCTTCCACATCTTGGAGCACTCTGTTCTCTGTGGATCCGATGCCTATCCTGTCAAGGAGCCTTTTGTTAACCTGCTCAAGACCTCTATGCAGACGTTCTTAAATGCAATGACCTACCCCGACAAGACGGTATACCCTGTGGCCAGCACCAATGTAGCTGACTTGGAAAACTTGATGAGCGTATACCTAGACGCCGTTCTGCACCCTGCAATCTATAAACACAAGCGCATCTTTGAACAGGAAGGTTGGCACCTAGAAGCTGACGAGCAGGGCAATCTGAGCTACAACGGCGTTGTCTTCAACGAGATGAAGGGCGCCCTCTCTGACCCTGATCGCGTGCTCTACGATTCTGTGAGCGAGGCTCTCTTCCCTGACACCGCCTACGGCAAAGAATCCGGTGGTAAGCCTCGTGCAATCCCCGAGCTCACCTACGAGAACTTCCTGGACACCCACGCTCGCCACTACGACCTCTCTAACAGCTACACCTTCCTCTACGGCGACCTTGACTGTGAGCGTGAGCTCTCCTTCATTGCCCAGAGATTTGCAGCTGCCGAGAAACGCGATGCAGGTGCCCCTAATCCGCTTAACCTACAGGCACCCGTGTTGCCCGAGCCTGCTCAGGTCCGCATGAACACCACAGCTGACAACTCCAGCGTTGGCCTGGGCTACGTGCTTGGAACACCTGACCAGCGCAATAAGATGATGGCAGCAGATATCTTGTTTGACACCCTCATGGGCTCCAATGAATCCCCGCTTAAGCGTGCAATTCTTGACGCAGAGCTTGGCGATGACTTTAGCTACTATCTCTCCGACGACCTTGCCCAACCTATGCTCTTCTTGCAGCTCAAAGGCCTTAAGGAGGGCGCAGCTCAGAAGTTTCGTGAGTTGGTAGAAACCACCTGCCAGAAAATTGCCGCTGAAGGCATTGATCCAAAGAAGCTCAATGCTTCCATTGCGCTTGCAGAGTTTAACCTGCGCGAGAATGATCAGCCGTACTCAAACGGTATTGAGTACACGCTGCGTTCGCTTTCAAGCTGGCTCTATGACGACGCACGTCCTCTGGACTACATCCGTTACGAGGACGCCATTGCCTACGTCAAAGAACTTGCAGCTCAAAAGGGCTTTGAGAAGTTGCTGCTGGAGCTCATCTGCAACAGCAAGCACGCAGCTCAAGTTGAGCTTGTCCCCACAGATGAGGGAGAGGCTCAAGAAGAAGCTGCTGAGCTGGCACAACTTCACTCCACGCTCACTGATGAGGATGTCGAGAAGATCCGTGCAGAAGTTGAAGCACTGCGTCTGGAGCAAGAAACACCTGACGCTCCAGAAGACTTAGCCAAGCTGCCGTCCCTCTCGCTCAGTGATATCGGTGCAGGTAGAGAGCGTCCTGCTGGCTTTGGCTACACATACCGCATCCGAGCTTGATATTCTTATTGAGAGCAACCTTGGTCACCTCTCGTTCTTCACGGATATCTATGACCGCGACACCCTTGATCAGGCACGCCCCGCCTTTATTGTTGCTGCAAGCGCTCTTGCCGAGAAAACCCAGGGGCTTGCAAGCATTCCTTCT
Source organism: Atopobium sp. (assembly GCA_018376005.1). GTDB lineage: Bacteria > Actinomycetota > Coriobacteriia > Coriobacteriales > Atopobiaceae > Lancefieldella. The sequence goes on from JAHACE010000094.1 coordinate 3,453, forward strand.
GAGGTCTGGTCCAGTACGCGTTTTGATGACTTGGGCCGCCTCAAGAACATCTTGATTCAGCGCCGTATTGCGCAGGAACAGTACTTTGTGGGAGCTGGTCATACCGCAGCACAAAATAAGGCTTTAACCTCCTACTCTGCTGCTAGCCGCGTAAACGATGCTCTAGCAGGCGTTGGCTTCTACGAGTACCTAAAGAACCTGCTTGCCAACTGGGACGAGCGCGCTCCTCAGCTTGCAAAAGACCTGGATGCGCTTACTTGTAAGATTTTCCGCGCAGACAACGTTACGGTCAGCTTTACCGGCTCCACTCAGAGCCGTGAGGCATTCTGGCAAGTAGCTGGAGATCTTAACCTCAAGAAGGGCAATGAATCGCAGGTAGACAGTGCAACGCAGACGCTTGTTGTGCCTGAAGGCAACTTGCAGCACGTGGCATACATCATTCCATCAAACGTTTCCTACGTTGGTCTCTCCTATCCAAACGTTGCTCACGCAACTCATGAACAGCAGGGTAACTGGCTCATTGCCACCAGAGTTCTTGGTCTTGATTACCTGTGGAACGAGGTTCGCGTCAAGGGTGGCGCTTATGGCGTTATGTTTAGAAACTCCATCGCTGGCCTGCAGAGCTTTGTCTCCTACCGAGACCCTGCGCTTGATGCAACCCTTGACCGCTATGTTGGTGCAGGTAGCTGGCTCTCTGAGTGGACTCCAGACGCTGACGAGTTTGAGGGCTATGTAGTTGCCTCTGTTGCTGGCGTTGACGCTCCTGTTCCCGCTCGCATGCTTGCCCGCAGGCAGGACATTGAGTATTTCAATCACCGTGACCCAGAGCGTCTTCTTAAACTTCGCGAGAAGATTCTTCACGCCCAGGTTGAAGACATTAAGGCACTGGGAAGCACTATGCCTCAAAGCTATGATGACCTCTCGATTGTTGTCTTTGGCGCAAAGGATGCCATTGAAGCCTCCAAGCTTGGTCTTGAGGTTGTCGACCTCTTTGGCGGCCAGGAGAACTAGGTTTGCTATCAGCAATAGCAACGCAAAACCCTGTCATGCGTGCGCATGACAGGGTTTTTCTTGTGAGGCATGAGGTGCAGCTAGACGGTCTTCTCGCCAGATGACGCGCTTAGGCAGTGGGCTACTCGCTTCTCAGTGCCTGAACTGGGTCGGACTTAGCCGCCCTACCTGCAGGAATAAGACCTGCAAGGAGCGTCAAAACAACGCTAATCAGAATCAAAATGAGCGCACCATTCAGCGGCAAGACCACCAAATTGTCCACGTTAAACATGGCTTTGACCACAGCATTTGCGGGCAAAATGAGCAGCTGCGTAATGCCAATACCCATAACACCAGAGATAAGGCCCTCAATAAACGTCTCAGCATTGAATACGTTGGCAATGTCTCGCCTGGAAGCACCAATGGAGCGCAGAATACCAATTTCCTTTTTACGTTCAAGGACCGAGATAAACGTAATGATGCCAATCATGATGCTAGAAACAACAAGCGAGATAGATACAAATGCAATAAGCATGGCCGAGATCATATCAACAATCAGCGTAACAGAGCTCATCAGCGCGCCGACAATGTCGGTATAGGTAATTACCTTAGACTCTTCGCCAGCAGCCTTTGCGTCGGCATTGTACGTATTAAGAATTTCAACAATCTTTTCTTTACTTGCAAAGTCTTTCGGATAAATGTTGATTGACGTGGGCTTATTAAGGTCCGCATATCCCATC
>JAHACE010000095.1 GCA_018376005.1 Atopobium sp.
TCCACGAGCGCCCTAAGAAACCGTAGAGCTGAGTAGGTACTACAGAAATCTAGGCTTAGGCAAGACCAAAGAGTGAGCCGATGCCGTAGATGATAGAACCAACGATGTTGTAGTCAACGTTAGGGAAGGATGCCTCTGCAATTCCCAGCTGAGCAAATGCAGGATAGAGAATCAGAGGACCAGAGGACCAGCGGTCAGGAAGATACCAACCAGGAAGGAGCCAAGAAGAGCACCGCGCCATCCACCGTGAGCGTAACCACAAACGCCGCAAGTACCACCAGAGAAGAAGCAGATACCTGCTGCAGGAATCATGATGGTTGGGCTGTGGAATGCAACCATAAGTGCCATTGCAACAAGGCCGCCAAGGAAGGATCCAATGAAGCCGATGATGACAGCGTTTGGTGCAAATGGGAAGATTGCAGGGCAGTCGACTGCAGGACGTGCATCTGGAATGAGCTTCTCGGAGATGCCGACAAATGCAGCGGTGATCTCAGCGATGAACTGACGGACGCCGTAAACAAGAACGGACATACCAGCAGCAAACTGAAGACCAGCAAGGAATGGCCAAATCCACCACACATCGTTACCAAAATAACTGGTGAATGGCTTGTTGTTTACAAGGGTGTCGCCAAAGTGACCGGTGACAAGGCATGCGATAGTAACAACGTAGAACAGAACAATCATGAAGAGAGCAACGGAGAAGACAAAGTCCTTGAAGAGCTTGAAGAACTCTGGAAGCTCCTTAGCTTCCTTCTCGCCCTCCTCCTCGTTCTTCTTAGCAAAGAGCTTTCCAACGTAACCGGAGAATGCATAACCGATGCAGTTGAAGTGGCCGATTGCGATGGAATCTCCACCAACAAGCTTGTTTACGAATGGCTGGCACAACGAAGGTAGTGCAGCACCGCAGAAGCCGAGGATGACACCACCAAGAACAATGGTGACCCACATTGGGAGACCAAGAGCAATGAAGACCAGTGCGAGTACGCAGGAGAAGTACAGGAAGTGCTGGCCAGTCAAGAAGACGGACTTGAATGGGGTAATCTTGGCAAACACAAGGTTCATGATGAAGCCAAGGACCATTACAAGAGCAACCTCAGTACCATAGGTGTTCAGTGCAAGAGCAGTTGCGACCTCAACCTGGGTTACAACGCCCTTAACAGCGAATGCACGACTAAACATGTCGCTGAAGATGTTGACCTGAGCGGACATAGCGCTAGAACCAATGTTGAAGATCATGAAGCCAATAATGGTCTTCACAGTTCAGGAGGAGACGTCCACAGCGGACTTCTTCTGCAGCAAGAGGCCGACAAGAGCAATAATGCCCATGATGACGGCTGTATCTCTGAGCTGCATGAGAATTGCATTGAGTATGCGTAATCCCTTTCAGCAAAAAAACCGACGAACCTACTCAGATAAGTTCTCTAAATCAAGTGACAAGTACCTCTTGTCAAAGGTTTGGCGAGAGCTTCTCGCCAAAGTCAACTCATATTGCGTAAGACGAGAAGCTCCCGTCAAAAAGATACAAAGGGGAGCTTATGCGTTGTGCTCTGCGAGCCAAGCGGTGAGCTTTTCCTTCATCTCTGCCTTGTCAACAATGTTGGTAATACCAACTGCAGAAGGAACGCGATCGTCAGCGTTGAGCTCATCGGTGAGGTCAGGCATGGTGATGACAAAATCGCCATTGAAACCAATCAGGGAATCCAGATTACCGTGCTCAGTCTCGATTGGAAGATCATTCTCTTTGATGACCTGGTCAATCTTGATCTTGAGCATCATGGAAGAACCCATACCCGCACGGCAGCAAACCAGTGCGTGGAACTTCTTATCAGCCATTACAACCTACCTTCCTTTGCGTGGACAAGGTCCACAACATCTTTTGGTGACTGAGCTTTTTCAAGCTGAGCAAAGAAATCTGGATCGCTCAGCAATTCAACAAGAGACTGAAGGGCACTAAGGTGGCCTTCACTATCTTTTGCTGCAAGTGGGAAAAGAAACTTAACTGGATCGTTATCTTTGCTGCCAAACTCAACGGAATCCTTAAGCACGGTAATGCCTACTGCAGGCTCAAGTGCGCCGGACTCAGGACGTGCGTGAGGAAGAGCAACATGCTCGGTAATAACAATATAAGGGCCGAGTTCGTTGACACCTTTAATGATGTCATCAACATAGCCCTCAGTTACTTTTTTGATATCAACGAGTGGTTGTGCAGATTTTCTAATTGCATCTTCCCAATTAGAAGCTACAACATTGAGCTGCACCAGGTCTTCGGTAAGGAGATCACTTAACACAGCACTACCTTGCCTTTCTCTTTATGAGACACATTGGCTCAAAGCCGCCTCATGACAAGTCTTAATAACTTGATAATATGCCACGAAACGTTCTTAACTTCAATCAATTTTACTCAAACAGTAATCAAAGTTGTTCATATTTTTTCAGCGCATCTTTTGTTCATGTAGCTATACAAATGTTCATGTTTTTATGAACGTAATTGAAGCGCCTTCTATTATCCCATGTAAAATTTATATGTTAAATTTTTTATAATCTAAAACATTCATATATATTCACACTATTATTTTCCGAAATATCTTGATATGCTTCTTCTGATGTTCTATTTTATTGATGAATGAACATTCAAAGAAAAAATGTTGCTCATAAAGGGAGGGTATTTATGAAAAGGAGTAAGGCTTACGTAGATTCGCGTCGCGAGGCAATTACTGAGCTGCTAGAAAAAGAAGGACAGGCAAGTGTTTTAGAGCTTGCTGATCATTTTGAAGTTTCTTCTTTGACTATCAGACGTGACCTGGATTTTCTTGAGAAGCGCGGCATCCTGACTCGTCAGTATGGTATTGCTACCCTGATTAATCCTTATGGTCGTCCTTCTGGCTCAAGGCAGATTCGCTCTAACAAAGCAATTGCCCGCGAGGCCGCTCGCTACGTTGAGGATGGTGATTGCATCTTCATCAACACCAGCTCCGTTGCTCTTGAGATGCTTGAGTGGATTGATGCTCACGACGTAACTGTTGTTACTAACAACGGCAAGGCGCTGTTGCTTGAGAACATCCACGATCTTTCTATCATCCTTACTGGTGGTGACATCCGTCCTCCACGCGCTTCCATGACTGGTGATACCGCTCTTGAGTGCATCCAGCACATTACTGCTGCTAAATGCTTCTTGGGCTGCACGGGTTTCTCGGGAGAATTTGGTCTTACTTCTGCAACATCCCCTGAGCCAGCAATTAACGCTCAGATGCTCAAGCGCTCTAGAAAGCACTATGTTGT
>JAHACE010000096.1 GCA_018376005.1 Atopobium sp.
TGTTGCAGGTGCAAAAGGTGCGGTAACGTTGTCGATTATCCTCACCTTGCCTCTCACAACCCAGTCCGGAGCAGCGTTTCCGCAGAGGGATTTGCTGATCACCATCGCCGCCGGCGTTATTCTCGCCACGTTACTTTTAGCGGACAATCTGTTACCCGTGCTATCAAAGTCCCCTGAGGCAGACTCTGACCTGCCCGAACGTCTCCACAAGGGAGAGATTGCCGTTCTTGAGGCAACTCTCGGCGAGCTCAGGAGCATGTTACAGTCAGAAAACGCCAAAGCAAAGTATCTACCTGCGCTTCGTTTGGCTATCACGCGCTATACCAACCGCTTGTTTGCCTCTCGCATCACTGTCCCTGGCTCGGGCGAACTTGTCAAAAAGCTGGTCCTTCACGAGACAGAAGTTCAGCAGAAATGCCTCGAGGAGCTACGCGAGCGCCACATCAAAACAAAAAATCCCATTCCGTGGGACCAAATTGTCGACGATATTACTTCAATCCGCAGGTCAGTAGGTTATTATGGACCCTTCGCAAACATTGCCTCAAAGACAAACCACCGCTCACGGATTGCCGTTGCCCTCCACGAGCTTAAACTAGCTGCTCAGCGCTTCATCGATGGCGGTATCAGACACCTAGAAGACGCAGATCAGTCCTACTACCAGGCTTGTTTGTATGCGCTTGAGATGGAATACGCTGAGCTCGACGACCTGGAGCGTATTGCTAACGGCGACGACGAGCAGATGGCTATTGTCGCGTCAAACCTGATGATTGACCATGAATCAGTAATTGAGTCTATTTGGAGTCGCATCAATATCAACAAGGAGCATGGTTCCAGCGATACTCAAGCCTCCTACCAGCTACCTTACAATCTGAGTTCACACAAGATATCGCCGCACTTTAGGCAGCAACTTGCGGATGCTCGAAAGTACGCCGACGACGTGGCAGAAAACGCGCTGCGTATTGAGCTGGACCAGATTTCGCGCCTGCAGTTTGAGGGCGTCATCGACCGCGAGGTTGCCTCTCACCTGCGCGAAAACGTCTACTACCTGCAAATGACGTTGAGTGAGTAGCATGAGCGCTACACCAGATACGCATCCCATCTCCGACACGGCTACAAGCCCCATCGCCGACACAGCTACACGCCCCGCCAACCCCGTGGCGAGAAAAACAATCATCTCCGGACTTTCCGTCCACACGCAGATGTCCTCTGTAGCAGGGGCTCCTATCGTCTACCTCTTGGGTGACGTGGCCGACAACTCCCCCGTTCAGGTACCTGAGGGCGTCAGCCTAGTGTGTATCGGCGTTGACCTGTGGGAAGAGAACTTCTCGCCCTGGTGCGCCCCGCGCGTTTTTGCCAAGGGACCCAACTTTGGCGACGGCGCCCAGAAAACGCTCGATACCCTTATCAACCAGGTCATCCCCTGGACGGAGTCGGAACTCACCGAGTCACCGGCGTATAAGGTGCTTGTGGGATATTCGCTCGCGGGTCTGTTCAGCCTCTGGGCCGGCTTATCACAGGCTTGTATCACGCCCATCTCAACCTTCCAGCGAATCGGAGCTGTCTCAGGATCGTTCTGGTTCCCAGGGCTTTTGGACTACGTAGATCAGCAGCTTAACGGAGGGGTGGTCGGCCTCACACACGCCTATCTTTCGCTGGGCGACCGAGAAGCACGAACCCCCAATCCACAGATAATGCACGTGCGAGAAAACGCCGAACTTCTCGCCAGCAAGCTACAGAACGCAGGAATCATCTCAACGTTTGAGCTGAACCGTGGAAATCACTTCCAAAACGTTGAAGGAAGAATGCAGAAAGCTCTGGACTGGCTGGTCAAATAGGGTAAGATTCTTCAGAACGCACGTGTCCAGAGAGGTTTTATGCCCAACCAAAAGCAATTTGACAGTAAAACTGAATCACCCGGTACATCCTCCGGCAAGCAATCTGACTACTTATTTGCGCTCATTCTTTCCCTGGTATTTGGTATTTTTGGTATTCCACAGTTGTATCTTAAAGGCTGGAAATCAGGTCTTACCAGGCTTGCTATAAACGCAGCGCTGATTGTTAGCGCATTTACCCTGGCGCAAACACTTGCCTTGCCGTCGATGCTTTCTTACCTTCTACCAGCAATTTTTTCGCTTCCGGTTATCGAGAGCGCTCTGAACCTCATCTACGAGGATGCCAGTGCCCCCAAAAAGCTCATAAAAGGCAAGTTCAAACCACATAAACGATACGCTGGAAAACAGAAAGCTGGAATCGCACTAGCCACGCTGACGGTAGCGCTCTACTTTAGCGCAGCGCTCACGCAACCGCTTCCAACCACTCTGTCTACCGCGGAGTCCTCGGGCCAACAAACCGCAGTTCAAGCGCCTGGCGCGTCATCGCAATCAGGCTCTAGCGCGCCGTCTGACACCGCACAGGTCAGCGCAAACGTAACCATCAAGTTCATCGACGTGGGCCAAGGAGAAGCCATTCTCATCGCACTCCCCGAGAAAACTATGCTCATTGACGCTGGTCCCACGGGCTCAGCGCCGAAAATTGAACAAGTGCTCCAAGAACTTGGTCGAGACAAGATTGATTACCTGGTGGCCACCCATCCCGACGAAGATCACATCGGCGGCATGGCGGACGTCATTTCCAGCACCCAAATCGGGACCATTTACGCACCAAATAAAACAAACAACACGGCAACATACAGAAAGTTTCTGGCCGCTATCCAGAACAATAACCTGCAGATAACCCTTGCCGAGGCGGGCACCATCATCGACCAAATTGACAGCTACAAGCTAGAAATTCTCTGGCCCAAAAAAGACGCAAATTTCCCCGAAACCAACGATTACTCGATAATCATCAAGCTGACCGTTGGCAACAAAACGTTCCTCTTCACGGGAGACGCGCCCACAAATGCCATCTTGAACTCCAATCCAGGTCACATTGACGTGCTCAAACTTTCGCATCACGGCTCCCGAACAGGCACTACCGAGGTGCTGATTCACAAGCTCTCGCCCACCTACGCCGTCCTCTCGTACGCCGTGGACAACCCCTACGGCCACCCCATGCAGTCGGTCCTGAACGCCCTCCGCAAACATTCCGTTGAAGTCTGGGGAACGGGCGCCAATGGAACCATTACCATTACCTGCGATGGTACAAACATTGATATATCTGGCGAGAAACCCGGCACAGTGGTAGCTCCAACCTCACAAGATAAATCTGGCACGTCGTCAAAATCG
>JAHACE010000097.1 GCA_018376005.1 Atopobium sp.
TGCCTTGATGTACTTGATGGTGTTGCCGTAGGTTCTGCGACCCTCTTCAACGCCGTGCTCAAGTACCAGCAGATCCTTCTGCAGCAAAATGATGTCAGCAGACTCTTTTGCCACGTCAACGGCGGTGTCAACGGAGATTCCTACGTCGGAGGAGCGCATTGCAGCAGCGTCGTTGATGCCGTCGCCCATGAAGCCGACCACGTGGTTGTTGGACCTGAGTGCAGAGACAACACGAGCCTTTTGCATAGGGGAAAGCTTTGCAAAAAGCTGGGTCTTCTCGACACGCTCTTTGAGCTGCTCATCGTTAAAGTTCTCTACGTCGCTACCAAGCAAAAGCTCGTCAACGTGGATGCCCACCTTTTTGCAGACGGCAGCAGCAACGCCTTCGTTATCGCCGGTAAGTACCTTGACCTGCACGCCTCTCTGGTTGAGCTTGGCAATTGCCTCGCGAGCGCTTTCTTTTGGTGGGTCCAAAAAGGCCAGGTAGCCAATGAGCACCATGTCGCGCTCATCGTCTACACCAAACTCGCCGACGCCACGAGGGTCACTTTTCTGAGCAACGCCAACCACGCGCATGCCTTCCTGATTGAGCTGGTAGACGCGGTCCATAACGCTCTTACGCTGGGCGGGAGTCAGCGGCTTAATCTCGGAGTCCAGGTCAACAAAGGAGCATGCGTTGAGGACTTCCTCAACGGCGCCCTTGGTGATCATCTGCGTCTTGTCATTTTTTGTGTTTCTGACCACAACACTCATGCGGCGGCGCTCAAAGTCAAACGGGACCTCGTCGATTTTCTCGTACTCAATGCTCAGCAGGTTAGTGGGCAGCTCATCGTTGGAAGTCTTGATAATTGCGTTGTCAATAAGGTTGCGAAGGCCGGTCTGGAAGTAGCTGTTCAGATACGCGTGGCGGAGCACGCGAGGATCCTCTTCACCCAGAATGTTGAGGTGACGCTCAAGCACAACCTCGTCTGCGGTGATGGTACCGGTTTTGTCGGTGCACAGGATGTCCATGGCGCCCAGGTTTTGGATTGCGGCCGGATTCTTAACAATAACGTCCTGCTTAGCCATTTGCGTTCCACCGCGAGAAAGGCAAGTGGTCACAATAACAGGCAGCATCTGAGGGGTGATGCCAACGGCAACAGAGACGCTGAAGAGCAATGCGTCAAACCAGTCACCCTTGAGGAATCCGTTTGCAAAGAACACGATGGGGCACATGATCAGCATGAACGAGACAAGCACCTTAGAGACGGACTTGAGACCCTCGTCAAAGCTGGTCTCGCCAGCAGGCTGTTGGAGCAGCTCAGACATGGTGCCCACGTAAGATTTGTTGCCGGTTGCAACCACCACTACCGTCGCGCTTCCTGACTGAACCGTAGTGCCCGCGAACAGCAGGTTTGTGCACTCAGAGAGTAAGAGGGGATAGCGGGTTCCATCTGCACGACGGCGAGCGTGGACGACACCAGCGGTTTTCTCGACAGGCTCTGATTCTCCGGTGAGTGCGGTTTCGTTGACAAAGAGGTCCTTGGCGTCCAGAACGCGGCAGTCCGCGGGGATCATATCGCCCGAGGCAAGGCGGATGATGTCGCCAATAACTACCTGTTCAAAGGGGATTTCTTCTCCCAGCGCGGAAGCAAGTTTGGGCTCTTCGGGAGCTCCGTCTTCATCGGCAGCGTCTTCATAAGCGGCGTCTTCTGCATCGTCGGCGGTTTCATCTGCGGCGTATTCATCGTCGAAGTCCACGTCGGCATTTGCGTCGTCATCCGATCCCTGGTTAACGTCCTGGTTGACGACCTGATCCGCATCCGTGTCATCAAAGTCGATGGGACGACGGATGACCCTTGTGGTTGAGGTCACCATCTTGGAGAGCGCGGCCGCTGCCGATGCTCCCTTGGAGCTCTGGACAAAGTCAATGATGCCGGAGATAAGTACCATTGCCGTGATGATGACGACGGTTGACGGGTCCTTCTCGCCATCTGCGGCAAGGGCCACGTTAGTGACGTAAGAAATGCCTGCGAGCGCAATCAATATGAAGGTAAAGGGGCTTGCAAAGCTTTTGAGCAGACGGATGATAAAGGGCTCCTCAGCGGCACTGGTGATAACGTTTGGACCGTTGAGGTCGTATTTTGCCTGCGCAATGTCAATGGCAAGGCCGTCCGGGGTGGTATGGAACTTACGACAGACGCTCTTTACCGAGTGAGTTGCGGCATTCATGATTGCCATGTGCACCTCCGATAATTAGTGGAAATAAGTGACTAACTGGTTGGTGTATGACGCAAACTGAAAGCGTTCTGTTATGTGTGGGACTTAAAACCTGCCACATAGATTCATATATCTACAGGATTGCTCTATAAACCTGCAAATTTATATCCCTATAGGCTCGCGGTGCAGTAAAAATTAAAACTTTTGAATAAGAGGTTTCTTTATATCCGTCACACATAAATGAACAGGGTCAGCATCTGCTGTCAGACGTAAGCTGCTACTTCGACCAGGCATATAAAGCACCTCCTTGAAATAGGTGTTTTGCAAGAGCGGCGCCAACTGAAAAATTGAATTAATACATACTGTCGAGAAGAACGTCGGGCTGCAACGTCGAGAAGAGCGTTACACATCGCGGTGAGTGCCGAACCGAACTGTTGACCGGCAACGTTGAGCAGCAACGCCGAGAACGGTACTCTTGCAAAGAAGGGACCTCACATGGGCAAAGTGATTGTATTTGGAAGCCTCAACATGGATATATCCATCGAGGCAGATAAGATGCCCCAGCAAGGCGAGACTATTGGTGGCAAAAACCTTGTTACCAGCCCAGGTGGAAAGGGCGCTAATCAGGCTGTTGCTGCAGCTCGAATGGGTGCGGATGTTCACATGATTGGCGCGGTTGGTGCTGACTCGTTTGGACAAGATCTCAAGCAGTCGCTTATTGGCTACGGAATCAATGCAGAGCAGGTAGATGAGCTGTCTGGAGTCTCCACGGGTGTTGCTGTGATCGTGCGCGTTGGCGGCGATAACCGTATCATTTTGGACCACGGCGCTAATTACGTTCGCACAACCGACGACGTGAAAGCGGTGCTCGATCGCATTGCAGAGCCGGGTGACGTGTTCTTGACGCAGTTCGAGTGCGAGTTGTCGACCACGTTTGAGCTCATCAAATACGCGCATGAGCTGGGGCTCTATACGATGGTGAACCCATCGCCAGCGGCAACTATGACCACCGGTCTTCTCGCCAGCGTGGACTTGCTCTGCCTGAACGAGATTGAGTTTGCGGACCTGTTTGGCGAGGGCAAGATTAGCCCGCTGGTAGAGCCCGAGGCTGCGGTGCAGAAGGTGCTTGAAAGCGGCGTGGCAACTGCGGTGTTGACGCTGGGATCCAAGGGCTCGATTGCTGCTGACGCACACGGCGTTTACCAGCAGGAATGCTATCGCGTGGACACCGTGGACACTACCTGCGCAGGCGACACGTTCATGGGCACACTCGCTGCATTCCAGGCATCAGGACAGCTTGAGGGTCACGACATCAAGCAGGCGCTCGACGTGGCCGCGAAAGCCGCGGCACTCGCTACTACAAAGGTTGGCGCTCAGCAATCAATTCCAACGTATCAGCAGGTAGTTGAGTTTTAGGTTAAAATTACCGTGATTGTTGCTTCATAACTCGCAGTCCACACGCAGAAAACGGCTTCAACGAAGTCCAAACGCAGCTCAAACACATCCTACACGTAGCTTAAACACAGCTCACATGCAGCTCAAACATACAAAGGAGACTTATGACAACGCTTTCAACTAAGACGCGCGTCATCATTGACACGGATCCCGGCATCGACGACGCTATCGCCCTGGGTTTTGCCCTGGCCGCAAAGGCGCTGGATATCAAGCTTATTACTACTGTCAGCGGAAATGTTGGCATCGAGAACGTCACCAACAATGCCCTTAAGCTGCTCAAATTCTGGAACCAGCACGTGCCAGTCGCGCGCGGTGCTGCCGAGCCGCTGCTCAGAAAGCCCATGGACGCAAGCGACGTTCACGGTGCGTCTGGCATGAGGGGCTACGAGTTCGACGGCATTCAGCCGGACTGTCTTCTTGAAGAAACCGCACTTGAGGCGCAGCGTCGCGTCATTATGGAAGGCGCTTCCGCTGGCGAGAAAACCACGCTGGTGACGCTTGGTCCTCTGACCAATATTGCACTGCTGCTGAAAGCATATCCACAGGTCAAGGAGCATATCGATCGCATTGTCATGATGGGTGGCGCCTTGACTCGCGGAAACCTTGGCGTCATGTCCGAGTTCAACGTGGGCGTTGATCCCGAGGCGGCAAAGATTGTCTTCGCGTCCGGCGTTCACGTGGCCATGGTTGGTCTTGAGGTGGGCGATGCTGCTCGTGTTATGCCCGAGGATATCGAGAACATCCAGAACTCCGGCAAGAGCGGCGACATGCTGGTCAAACTGCTGCTCAACTATCGCGTTCACTACCAGGAGGAGGGTTTCAGCATGTACGACCCAACGGCCGTGGCCTACCTGCTGGCACCTCAGATGTTTGAAACTAGGGACGTGTTTGTGGATGTTGAATGCGCCGGTAGTCTTACGACGGGTTGTACCGTTGTTGACCTGGCCGGATATCTTGGCGAGAAACCCAATGCAACTGTATGTGTTGGCGTTGACCAAAAGGCATTCCGTACTTGGTTTGTCCACCAGATCCAAAAGTGCAATGTCCTCGACGGCTCCGCCTCTGCAGTTGAAGGCGTGCTACTGGACTAGGGTATTGCAAGGGCAGTGTGCTGTTGGACTAGATGCTGCTGAACTAAGATCGTCGCTCCAAAACTTACAAGAAAAAAGCCTCTTCTCGCCGTTGAGAAGAGGCTTTGTTGTGCGTAAAAGTGCTGGTTGGTAACGTATTTTAGCCAATGATGGTCATTACGATAGGAATGACAATCGCGAAGAGCACCGTTGAAGTTGCAACAACGTTAGTTGCAAATTTGACGTCAGCCTTACCCTCGTTTGCCAGAATTGGCAGAACGGTTAGCGCTGGAACTGCGGCCTGGATGATAAACGTTCTAGTTTCAAGTACGTTCTGTGTACCAAACACGCCGGTAAACGCCATGATTACGCCAACCATAACAAGCGGGGCAATAACAAATTTACCAATAAGCGCAATTGCCGTGTCACGGTCAATTCGAATGCTCGAGAGTCCCGTCTCCTGCAAAATAATGCCAATGTAAATCAGTGAAAGTGGCGTTACTAGGTTGCCTAAATACGTAAGACCAGTGTTTACAACTGGTGGAACAGGGATGTTGAACACGAGAAAAACGAGGGCTACCAAGAAACCAAGCAATGGTGGTGGTAACAACTTGCTGATATTGAATTTGTGTTCAGCTGCGTTGTTTTTCTCGCCATCATTTTCTGTTGGCATTGGATCACCGTAAATGAAGAAGATTCCAATTGCCCAGGTAGAAATAGTGTTCATGATGTAGTACACCAAGAAGTACGGTACGGCATGCTCGCCAAAGAGCGCAAGATTAAGCGGCATACCAATGAAGAT
>JAHACE010000098.1 GCA_018376005.1 Atopobium sp.
AATCGTATGAATTTCATGTTGATTGGTCGAAACGTTTCATAGACTCTTTGATTTAGTTTTTATCTAAGTCCTCTTTTACCTGCATGTATGAGGGGACTTTTCTTGTTTTGGAAGATTCGAGTTAAAGGGCTGGCAAACAACCGACAGATTGCTGAAAAATCGTGCTGGTATATTCGTTTCTCATTCTAAGGAGGAGCGGATGGATATTATTTTCTCGCATGAAACTGCACTACAAATCTGCGCACAACTTAAGACACGCAGAAATGATGATGTTCTTTTGCAACGGACAACGAGGGATTTGCGCGCAACATATTCTGCGTGTTCAGATGAGGTGTATGAAGAAAAACTCCGATTTCTTAAGAAAGAATATGGCATAGTCTTGTCTAAAACCACTCATGAAATACTCAGAGACAATTTAAGGACTAGATTTTCTGAAACGCGAGTATCACACCAGTTCAAATGTCTTTTGCCGGCAGGCTCCCTTATTGATCTGGGGCAGAATATTTATTGTGTTACGCCTTCCCTAGCTGTTTGCTTACTCTCTAGGAATAAAAGTTCTCTTCATCAGATTGTGCTTGCGAATTTACTGATGGCCAGTTATGGTCATCTCCCAAACGGTGAGCTCTGCGAATTTGATACGTCGTTGGTTGCTCCGAACGAAATTGCGTCTCTATTGAATGCGCTTGAACCTTATTCTCCTGGATTACATGTCACACAAAAGAATATGCGCTTTTTCTTTTCTGATGCAGCCTCTCCCATGGAAGTAAAGATGGCAATTAGATCTGCTCTCCCATATTGTGAAGGTGGTTTCAATCAAACGCCAATTGCGTTGAATAAATCGTATGTAATAAAAGACCAAATAAACCCAGGGATACCAGCAAAAGAACGAAAGCTTGATTTGCTGTTCGGGAAGATGTCTAAATCAAATTTGTCTGGATTAAATTTAGTGGCTATCGAATATAACGGTGCGTATCATGATGACTTCTACCAGCAAAGAAAAGATAATCAAAGAACTAACGAACTGAACTCAGTGAGTATTAAAGAGTACTTTGTAAATGCGGATATCTACAGGAATCAGCTGGCAATGCAAAATATGTTCCTGAGCATTAAAAAAGACTTGGGAGACAGCAATCTGTACCGGATCAAGCAGACGCTGCGCCAGTATTCTCATGAGCAATTCATTTTGATGAATAAACTTGACTCAATATACAGATTTATGAATGAACTAATATATAAAGTTTAACTATCCCTAAATTGCCCTATGTGACAACACAGCAAAGTCAGATAATCTGCAAAATTCGATGTCAATAGCACATCAAATGAAGATATTCTGCACTAAACACGCATTTTTGGAGCAATGTATAGCCTTTTTTGACAGATTATGTGACATAGGTGTGTTTTGTGAATCTGTAATCGTAGGTCCAATTAAATTTGCCCCTCGGGCGATTAGGTAGAAGGTTTAGAAAGCCAACAAAAGAGCCGGTTACCTGGGTTTTAGGTAACCGGCTCTTGCTTTGTGCTTTACGCGCTTCGTGGTGGGCGCTCCGGGGTGGACGTGCTAGCGACGCGGCGCGCGGGTGCGAGGATTAGTCCTCGTAGAAGCCTGGCTCGCGACCGTAGTAAGCATCCAGGTAGAGCTCGCGGAGCTCGGAGACAAGTGGGTAGCGTGGGTTTGCGCCAGTACACTGGTCATCGAATGCCTGCTCAGACATCTCGTCCAGGGTATCAAGGAAGTACTTCTCATCTACGCCGTAATCCTTGATGGTCTCCT
This sequence comes from Atopobium sp., assembly GCA_018376005.1. Classification (GTDB taxonomy): domain Bacteria; phylum Actinomycetota; class Coriobacteriia; order Coriobacteriales; family Atopobiaceae; genus Lancefieldella. Next base: position 1,772 of record JAHACE010000098.1, read on the forward strand.
TGACGCCGATGTATGCCTTGAGCTCCTCAATCTTCTTGACGAAGTTCTCAAAGACCTCACGGTCATCCTTGCCGGTAACGCCACAGAAACGACCTGCCTCAGCATAACGTGCAAGAGTGTGTGGGTGATCGTACTGTGGGAAAGTACCCATCTTTGTTGGACGCTCAGCTGCGTTGTAGCGCATAACGCGAGTAAGGATAACTGCGTTTGCCCAACCGTGTGGAATGTGGTGGAAAGCGCCCAGTTTGTGAGCCATAGAGTGGTTGATACCGAGGAATGCATTAGCAAATGCAAGACCACCCAGGCAGGAAGCATTTGCCATGTGATCGCGTGCCTCAACATCGTTTGGATTGTCATAAGCACGTGGCAAGTACTCAAAGACCAGCTTCATGCCGCGAAGAGCCATGCCATCTGTGTAGTCAGATGCCATCATAGAGACAAATGCCTCGAGGCAGTGAGTAAGAACGTCGATACCAGAAGCAGAGGTCAGGCCCTTAGGCTGGCTCATCATGTTGTCGGTATCAACAATTGCCATGTTAGGCAGCAACTCGTAGTCTGCAAGTGGGTACTTAACGCCGTTGTCAGCATCAGTGATGATGGCAAATGGAGTTACCTCGGAACCAGTACCAGAAGAAGTTGGAATAGCAACGAAGAATGCCTTGTTGCCCATCTTAGGATAGTTGTAGACACGCTTACGGATATCCAAGAAGTCCGCCGCCATGTCCTCAAACTTCTCCTCTGGGTTCTCGTACATGGACCACATAATCTTACCTGCGTCCATAGCAGAACCGCCGCCGATTGCGATGATGCAGTCTGGCTCGAAGGAGCGAATGCGAGCTACGCCCTCAAGTGCGCACTGAAGGGTTGGGTCTGGAGCAACATCCCAGAATGAAGAGTGAACAATACCCAGGGAATCCAGGGTCTCCTCGATAGTCTTGGTGAAGCCACTCTTGTATAGGAACTGGTCTGTGACAATGAAGACGCGCTTCTTGTTATAGACCTCTTTAAGCTCACGGAGAGCAAGAGGCATGCAGCCCCTCTTGAAGTAGACCTTCTCAGGTACACGAAGCCAAAGCATATTCTCTTGCCTCTCTGCAACAGACTTGTAGTTAAGCAGGTGCTGTGGGCCAACATTGCCGGAGACGGAGTTGCCGCCCCAGGTACCGCAGCCAAGGGTTAGGGATGGAGCCATCTTGAAGTTGTAGAGGTCTCCAATACCACCCTGAGAGGAAGGAGTATTGATCAGGATACGGCAGGTTTTCATTGCCTCCTGATGCTTAGCAATCTTCTCTTTCTCGTTAATGTTGACGTAAAGAGAGCTGGTGTGACCGTAGCCACCATCAGCAACAAGACGCTCTGCCTTAGCAAT
>JAHACE010000099.1 GCA_018376005.1 Atopobium sp.
GCATCAACTCACTCACGAAGTCACATTTTGAGGAAATATGAAGCGCACCGCCCTTGTCATAGTCACCTTTAAACGCCAGGAACTGCTTTCCAACCTGCTCAATTCCATTACGCAGCTCACGCAGGCTCCATGGCGCATCATTGTTGTGGACAACGAGAACTCCTCTGAGACAGCCTCTCTTGTGTCGGAGTTTTCGGAGAAGGTCAAAACCACGTGGGGAGAAACCACTGATGATCCCGACGCTCATGGTGGCACTAATCGCGTGTGCTACGTGCCTATGGAGCAAAACACCGGCGGTTCCGGTGGTTTCTCTGAGGGTGTGCGCGTAGGTTATGAGCTGGGCGCTGAGTGGTTCTGGGTTATGGACGATGACGTTGCCGTGCTGCCTGATGGCCTTGATAAGCTTGACGCATGGTCAGACAAGGCTGAGGTCATCCAGGGCCAGCGCTACGACTTTGATGGCGGTCCTTTCTTCTGGCAGTATCGTTTTAGTACCGCTTTGGGCATCTATAATCCGCTGGCAAAGGCCGGTTTTGATGGCGTTGCGTACCGTGAGTGCAATGTTATGTGCTTTGAGGGCGCCTGCTTTAAGCGCTCTGTAGTGCAGAAGATTGGCTTGCCTGACGCGCGCTTCTTTATCTACTGGGACGATGCTCTGTACGGCTATTTGGCCAGTAAGGTGACACAGCCTATTTTGATTCCAGACTTTGTTCTCTCAAGATGTCGAGAAGTTCCTGGTCAGAGCATTGGTTCTGTGCGTCAGCTTAATTCAACTTCTGATATGACGCGCTATTACATCACACGTAACCGCGGCTATATTGCTCGTTACTTCCAGGTTCACGGTGATTACAATCCTGTGCTCTTTGGTGTTGGCACAGCGCTCACCTTTGCAAAAGAGATTATTCGACTCATTTTGGTAGATAGAGCGCACTTCTCGTCTGGTCTTTCTCGCCTTATTAAGGGTTGGAAGGATGCACGCCTTATCTATAAAGACGCAACCTGGCGTCCACAGCCTCCACTAGACTAGCCACCAAAGCCGACATTTTGTGTCGGCTTTTTTAGTCCCCAAACGCTCAACAAAAGTGAGCGCTGAGGGGCGAATTGTGGGGCATTTGTGAAAGGCGACGAATGCCTACATACAAAAAATCGAATTATTTTTTGACCATTAATAAATTTTGTAATTAGCGAACTTTCTAGCTAATTTTCTACCTGCAGAGATATTGGTTGCCGCAACGTGTCAATACATAATTTTGTATTCGTGTGGAAATTTCACAATATATTGTTATAGTTCTCGAACCCAAACACTATAAGTTGTGGCATAGTAGTTTCCATCACACAAGCGGGTTCCCAAACACTTCGCTTAGGCAAAAGCTTAGGAGCCGCAGTGATAATCCAATTAAACACGCATGAAAGCGTTGCTTTCACCAACGTTTGTTCAAGGAGTTTGCACATGAAGATTATCAAGCGCAATGGCTCAGAGGTCACCTTCGAGGTAGAGAAGATTGTTAACGCAATCGCTAAGGCTAACGCAGAGGTCCCTGAGGATCAGCGCCTGACTGAGCGTGAGATTCAGTTTGCTTCCCTCAACGTTACCGATGAGTGCGAGAAGGCTGGACACACCGTCACCGTCGAGGAGGTCCAGGACCTTGTCGAGGATCAGCTCATGGCTCTTGACCGCTTTGAGGTTGCTCGTAAGTACATCATTTACCGCTACATCCAGAACCAGAAGCGTCACAAGAACACCACCGATGACAAGATTCTGTCTCTGATTGAGTGCAACAACGAGGAAGTCAAGCAGGAGAACTCCAACAAGAACCCTACCGTTGTTTCTGTTCAGCGTGACTACATGGCTGGTGAGGTTTCTAAGGACCTCGTTCAGCGTGAGCTTCTTCCAGAGGACATTGTTGCTGCTCACAATGAGGGTCTTATCCACTTCCACGATTCCGATTACTTTGCACAGCACATGCACAACTGTGACCTCATCAACCTTGATGACATGCTGCAGAACGGCACTGTTATCTCCGGTACTCTGATTGAGCGTCCACACAGCTTCTCTACGGCATGCAACATTGCAACTCAGATTATTGCTCAGGTAGCATCCTGCCAGTACGGTGGTCAGTCTATCTCCCTGGCACACCTTGCTCCTTTTGTTGACGTTTCTCGTAAGAAGATCCGCAAGACTGTTATGGAGGAGATGAACTCCGTCGGTGTTGAGCTCTCTGCTGAGCAGCTCAACGAGATGGTTGAGAAGCGCCTTCGTGACGAGGTTTCTCGTGGCGTTCAGACCATTCAGTACCAGGTTGTCACTTTGATGACCACCAACGGTCAGGCTCCTTTCATCACCGTCTTTATGTACCTCAACGAGGCAAAGAATGAGCAGGAGAAGCAGGACCTTGCACTCATCATTGAAGAGATGCTCCGTCAGCGTTACCAGGGCGTAAAGAACGAGGAGGGTGTCTGGATTACTCCTGCATTCCCTAAGCTTATTTACGTTCTTGAAGAGGACAACGTTTACGAGGACTCCAAGTACTACTACCTGACTCAGATGGCTGCAAAGTGCACCGCTCGCCGTCTTGTTCCTGACTACATCTCTGAGAAGAAGATGAAGGAGTACAAGCTTTCTAAGGGCGAGAAGGAAGGCGAGGGCGATACCTTCACCTGCATGGGCTGCCGTTCCTTCCTGACTCCAGACCGTTCTGGTAATGGCTTCAACAACGTTGCTCGCGCTAAGAACTATGAGCCAAACAAGCCTAAGTACTATGGCCGCTTCAACCAGGGTGTTGTAACTATCAACCTTCCTGACGTTGCTCTTTCTGCTGGTCGCGATATGGATAAGTTCTGGAAGATCTTCGATGAGCGTCTTGAGCTTTGCCACCGCGCACTTCGTGCTCGCCACGATCGCTTGAAGGGCACCCTGTCTGATGCTGCTCCTATCCTTTGGCAGTACGGCGCACTTGCTCGTCTGGACAAGGGCGAGGTCATCGATCCACTGCTCTACGGCGGATACTCCACCATTTCCCTTGGCTATGCAGGTCTGTATGAGTGCGTTAAGGCTATGACTGGTCACAGCCACACTGACAAAGAGGCAACTCCATTTGCACTCCAGGTTATGCAGCACATGAACGATAAGTGCACCGAGGCGTCGCTTTGGTGTTATCCCAGGCATTACGGACAAGGGCTACATCACTAACAGCTACCACGTCCACGTCGCAGAAGAGATTGACGCATTCCAGAAGCTCCAGTTTGAGTCTGAGTTCCAGCGTCTTTCCCCAGGTGGAGCAATCTCTTACGTTGAGGTTCCTAACATGCAGGACAACATCGAGGCTGTTCTCAGCGTCATGCAGTTCATCTATGACCACATCATGTATGCAGAGCTCAACACCAAGTCTGACTTCTGCCAGGAGTGCGGTTATGACGGTGAGATTCATATTGTTGAGGAGGACGGCAAGCTGGTTTGGGAGTGCCCACACTGCGGCAACCGTGACCAGACCAAGATGAACGTTGCTCGTCGTACCTGCGGCTACATTGGTACCCAGTTCTGGAACCAGGGTCGTACCCAGGAGATTAAGGACCGCGTCCTTCACCTCTAAGTTTTAAGTACTAGACAAACGAGCAGAAGAGCGCCTTAGCCCTTCTGCTCGTTTTTATTATCTCTATCAGGTAACATCCACAATATGCGGAAGTTACCCATCAAAGGTTATGTATGAACTATTCAAATATTAAGTTTTCAGACATTGCAAACGGTGTTGGCGTAAGAACAACTCTGTTTGTTTCAGGTTGTCGCCTGCACTGTGAAGGCTGCTTTAATTACGAGGCATGGGACTTCAAGAGCGGAGGAGAGTTTACTCCAGAAGTTGAGCAAGAGATTATTGATTCGCTTGCACCTGTCTATATCAACGGTCTTTCCATCCTTGGTGGAGAGCCTTTTGAGCCAGAAAACCAAGAAGGTCTTGTTGAGTTTGTCGAGAAGGTCAGAGCTACCTACCCACAAAAAAGCATTTGGATGTATTCGGGTCACACCTGGGATCAGCTGACCGAGGGAAAGTGGCACACAGAGTACACTGACCGCATTCTGTCTTGTATTGATGTACTGGTGGACGGTCCATGGGTTCAGAGTCTCCATGATATTACCTTGCGTTTTAGAGGCTCCTCCAACCAGCGCCTTATTGATGTCCCTAAAACATTGGCCTCAGGAGAGATTACCCTTTGGTCCGATGGACCTATGCTGAGTTCTCGTGAGATGTAAGAGCTCCAAAGCGCAATAAAAAAGCCCGCGTATTGATGTGACCCCCAAAAGTTAGACTTTTTTAGCGTAGCAGTTTATATGGCTGCTACGCTATTTTTATGCAGCCAAGAGTCTAAGCCTGTATTGCA
>JAHACE010000100.1 GCA_018376005.1 Atopobium sp.
CCAGGTCACCGAGATGCTCTTCTACGGCGCAAATGCTGCCAACGTCATCGAGCGCGCCTTTAACGTAAAGGTTGACGGCAACATTGCTGTTCTTCCAGGTGTTGTCAGTCGTAAGAAGCAGGTTGTTCCATCTCTCATGGCAACGCTTCAGACGCTCGCCGAGGAAAACGCCAACTAACACGGGTTTCTCGCGCGTCGCGCCTTATGCGAGCTTCCACTGCGCAACTTTCTCGCTCGTCGGGTTTCTCGCGCGTCGGATTTCTCGCCATTGATTGAAATGATAACGCCTACCTGCACTTTCGCGGGTAGGCGTTTTTCTACAGGAGCTGTTCTATGACGGCTCCTATTCTGTCTCTGATCACCAGATTGGCGCGACCATCGTACGGCGTAGGTTGGTCGTTGATAATGACCATTTTGTTGCCCTCGTAGTAGTCGAGAAGACCAGCGGCAGGCTGCACTACCAGCGAACTTCCTGCAACTACAAGAACCTCCGCTTGTGAGATAGCATTCAGCCACTCGGGACAATAAAAACGCGTCTCGTTGCCATGGAGCTCAAACACACGCTTGCTACCAGCAGCTTGATGCAGTCCGTCGATGTTTTGCGTCACCACCGCGCGCAACTTTCCCGCAGCTTCCAAGTCTGCCAGCCACTTGTGAGCAATGTTTGGCTGAGCCTCCCCCAAATGATGAGAGTTTCTAAAATACGTGTAATACGCTGCGGGGTAATCAAAAAACACATCGAGCGAGAAGATCTCTTCAAGCGTAAAATCTGGCGCCTTACTGTAGGCAAAAGACTCCTCGTTATCGGGGTCAACCGTTACTCCATTTCCCAGGTCGTAGGCTTCTTTTCCCATGTCATAGCCGTCTTGGCCCAGGCCAATGGTCATGTTTTCTACCTTGATGCCGCCCTGGCGATACAGACCGTTAGTACCCCTAAAATCAGGAATACCGCTTTCCGTTGACACGCCTGCGCCACCAAAGAAAACAATGTTATCTGACGACTGAATCCAGTCTTTAAGCTGCTCAATCTTGGTCATTAGGCACCTCTAACCTAAAAAAAGGGACCCGGATAAACTGGGTCCCTCGTCTCAAGCGCCGGAGCTCTTGGCGCTGAAAACGCTAGTAATCAAACTCGTCTGAAACATACTCGGTAAGGCATGCATCCAGACCGGCTTCAATTTCTTCATGGTTCATATGACGGCCAATGAAGCACAGCTTTGTTTGACGATCGCCCAGTTCATCATCCCATTCTGCGCGTAGCTCGGGTTTCTCGTCAAGAAGGCTTTCTCGCTCATCCTCTGGCAGCGATGCGTAGAACATACCGTTCTCGTAGAACTGGACCTGCTTGCCGGCCTGCTCAAATACGTAGCTCATCTCGGGGTCTTGCGAAATCCAGATGCTACCCTTGACGCGGATGATATTCTTTGGCCAGCTAGCCACAAACTGGTTAAGTTTGTCCAGGTCAAATGGCTGACGGCGGCGATACACAAAGGTAGTAATCTCGTACTCCAAAACCTCTGGGTCCTCGTGCTCCTCTGGGTGTTCCATTGCATCCATCCAGGCAGCGGAGGCGTAGGCTTTGTCAAAGTCAAAACGACCCGTATTGATAAGCTCGCTCATTGGAATGTCACCGTTGACCGCCTCAACAATAACGGCGTCTTTCTGCAGGCCACGAACAAGCGCCTTGAGCTCGTGAAGTTGCTCTGGAGTAACCAGATCGGTCTTGTTGAGCACCAGCGTAGAGCAGAACTCAATCTGCTGAATAAGCAGGTTCTCGATGTCGTCCTCTTCAATATCTGGGTCGAGAAGATCGGCGCCGTTGTGGAACTCCTCAAACATGCGAGCACAGTCAACAACTGCGACGATGTTATCAAGGTTGAGGTGAGAGTGGTTAGTTGCATGCTGGCTCTGATTGCAGAATGCAGAAATGTTATAGGTAATAGGGATTGGCTCACAGATACCTGAAGCCTCAATAATGATGTAGTCAAACTCCTCGGTATCGGCCAAATCACCCAACTGAAGTGCCAAGTCATTAGAAAGGGTGCAGCAGAGGCAACCGTTAGTTAGAGGAATAACGTCGCCTTCTTTAGCGTAGCCGCCGTCTTTAATAAGACCAGCATCAACGTTAATCTCGCCAATGTCGTTGACAATGACTGCTGCGTGAATACCTTCAGTATTAGAGAGAATGTGGTTCAAAATAGTGGTCTTACCTGCTCCTAAATAGCCGGTAAGCAGCACAATTTTCACCTGCTTTGGTTCAGACATAGTGAGCTCCTTCAAATGTCAAACTTTTATATCAAAGAATAAACTTCTTTCCTGTAAAAGTGGGCCCTGACGCTTAAGTGAGTCAGGGCCCAACCTTCGCGTTACAAATTATCGAGCTGGAAGCTTAGAAGCTACCGCGATCAATAATCTTGCCTTCCTTCATGATGACGTCCATGTTCTCAGGCGTGAGGTCGCGAATGTTGTTAGCAACGTCGCCCTTGACTACGAGGATATCAGCGGAGAGGCCTTCCTTGACAGCACCAAACTCGTTCTCCTTGCCCAGCATCTTTGCGCCGTTGTAGGTAGCAGCTGCAACAGTATCAAGGATGGAGATGCCAACCTTCTCGACAAAGTCATACATCTCATCGATGGTGACGTAGCCGTAAGGAGTAACAAAGCTGAAGGAGTCGGAGCCGATGGTAATGGTGATACCCATATCATAAGCCTTACGCAGGTTAGCGTAGGTGCGTGCAAGGCCCTTCTCGACAACAGTCTCGCCTGGGAATGCGTCAAGCTCTGGAGTCCAGTCTGGTGGATAGGTTCCGTACCAAGTTGGCAGGAAGCCGATGGTTGGAGTGAAGTATGTTCCCTGCTCTGCCATAAGCTTCATGGTGCGCTCGTCTAGCTCAAAGCCGTGAATGAGCTGCTTGCAACCAAAGCGGACGCAGTCATATGCAGCGTCAAAGTTGTTGTAGGAGTGAGCATACAGAGGGATGCCCACCAGTGCGCACTCGTCAGCAATTGCCTTGATCTCCTCGGTGCAGAAGAGCTGCAGACGGTCGGAGTCCCAACGCCAAATGCCGCCACCGGTTGCCCAGATCTTGATGCCGTCAGGCTCTTCACGGAGACGACGGCGGATTGCCTTACGAAGCTCCCATGGACCGTCTACCTGGTCGCCCCAAGGGTGTCCGTCCTTGGAAATCTGCAGTGGCAGGTGGTGAGAGTCACCGTGACCAGCAACGCGGCAAAGGCCAAGGCCGGTAGCAAAGATACGAGGACCCTGCATAATGCCCATGTTAACGAGGTCGCGGATAGCAATACCATTGCGGCCAATCTCAACGACAGTGGTAAGGCCGTGGGTAAGAGCGTCATAAGCCTGCTTGACTGCGCATGCCTGCTTCTGAGCAACGGACTCGATAACCCA
>JAHACE010000101.1 GCA_018376005.1 Atopobium sp.
AGAGACGTTCCTTGCGCTTAGAGATGCGTTTTGTATAATATTTTTTGCTGCAAACAGAATTTCTTGAAATTATTGCTTGCATCTCTGACGAGTCTCCTTTATAGTTATTTCTCGCGCTGATGCGCACGGATGACATCTTGGGATATCGTCTAGTGGTAGGACAGCGGATTCTGGTTCCGTCAACGGGAGTTCGACTCTCTCTATCCCAGCCATGTCCTCCCAGTCATACATGGCCCGTTCGTCTAGCGGTTCAGGACGCCGCCCTCTCAAGGCGGAGATCACCAGTTCGAATCTGGTACGGGCTACCAAATGTTCAAGGACTTCTTCGGAAGTCCTTTTTGTTTATCTCAACACCACTTTTGCTTCTATCGTAAAATAGACCAGTCTGTTTGAAATAACTGTCACACCCAGTCGTGTGACCCAGAAGTATAAGAATTTTTACTAACACCTTGATTGGATCAGGATGTGGCTTGAGTTCTTCCAAAGTGTAGTTGTCATTATTGCCCTGCTCTACGTACCGGGCGTCATTTTGTTGCATGCTTCCGGCATGCCAAAGCCCTGGGCGCTTGTTAGTGCTCCTTTGGTAAGCTGCGCACTCTTCTTTATTGAGGGAGAAATCTTTAGCGCACTGAACATCCCTATCCCCTTGGCTGTAATGGTTCTTATTCCTCTACTTATTGCAGCTCTAGTCAATGGCTACGTTTTTTATGTTGCTCCCAAACACAAAGAAGACCTCAGGAGCGAGAAACCCAACAAATCTAAAGCAATACGCGCTGGCAAGCAATCAACTAGCCCTGCACCAGCATTTATCTGCGAAGAACTCTCCTTCTGGATACCTCTTCTGTACGTTGCAATTGGTCTTCTTACCGTAGGGTTTCTCTTCTTACCAACCCTGCCCTCTGCCAGCTCCTTTGTTCAGGGCTGGGACATTGTGCCGTAGAAGCTTCAATTACACCTTGGGAGCCGGGGACTTCAGGATTTTATCCTTCAGGCTGGAACATCATTGTTGCACTAACAACGCAGCTTGTTTCTACAACCGTTCCTATTGCAGGTAATGCACTCAACTTTGTCAGTGCAGCAATTGTCTTTCCACTTTCAATCTGCTCACTTATTGCAAAAGTTCTTCCTAAACATCGCATTGCGCTTATCAGTGGAGCTTTTGTTTGCCTAGCATTTTTTGTTTTCCCTTGGTCGCTTCTCATCTACGGACCAATCTTTCCTAACACCGTAGCTTTCTGTGTAATGCCTTCTATTTGGTGGATTTTTATGCAGATGACTCGCTCAAATACACCAAAACACGACCTTATCTGGCTTATTGTCATATTTGTTCTTGGCTTTATTACCCTCTTTATCTTGCATCCTTCCACGATTTTCTCGTCAATTGTTGTGCTTTTGCCTTGGAGTTTTGCGCGCATTGGAGAATCAAAACGCAGAGTTGTTCTCTTTGGAAAACAAATCAAGCCTGTCACGCTAGCATACGTATTCTTTATCTTTGCGCTGGTTATTTGGTCTGTTTTCTACTACGTTTTGATTGTTCGAGGCGTGGCTCTCAATTTCTGGTGGAGCGCCTACTCTAGCCTGCAAGATGCTATTTTGCACGCCCTTGGCATGGACTTTATTGGACAGTCGTACGCAGGTGGAGAGCTTGTTTCTCCACAACCGATACTTTCAATCTGCGTGCTTATAGGCGCTGTATGGACGTTTAAGCACAAGCAGGCTCGATGGATGGTATCTGCCTTTATGTACCTGTCTATACTCTGCATTTTTATTATTACGTTTGACGTTCCTCTGAAGGGATATCTCTCGGGATTTTGGTATACCGATCCGTTCCGCATTGCCGCTAGCTGCGTCATTATGGCAATTCCGCTGGCAGCACTTGGCCTAGCAACCCTTGCCGAAGCCGCGCTGGAAACGTTTGCCTCCTGGAGAGAAAAAGCTTCTCAGGCTCAGACCAAAGCTCAGACCTGCGTCTTTTGTACTGTTTGGGCTAAACCTTTGATTGTGGGAGCGGTCATTGCATGTGTAGTTGTGCTCAACTATGTAGTCCCCATGCCAAACCTTAAATCGGAAGAGCCAATTCCTGCCGCTACTGCCTTTAAACAGGCTTCCGAGAAGGCCTATGGCGATCACTACATTTTGACATCGGAAGAATTGGAGTTTTTACGTCGCGTGGAGCTTACCGTTCCTGCAGGTGCTGTTATTGCAAACCTACCTCAAGATGGCAGTCTCTGGGCGTATGGCACTAACGACTTACATGTGCTCTGGCGCTTCCCTAACGGCTATGACGCTTCAGAACGTCCTGCAAGTGCAATTCTTCGTAAACGCCTTAATCGCATTGCCAGCGACCCTGAGGTCCTTCAGACGGTACGCGACCTTAACGTACAATACGTCCTTATTCTGAACAACGTTGTTGATTACTCCAACGCTGTTACCAGTACCTACAAACCTGGAACCTTCAGAGGTATCACGCAAATAACAGACACCACCCCAGGTTTTGAGGTGGTGCTGGAAGAAGGTTCTATGAGGTTATACAAGATTACCTTGTAAGAACGTTATGCCTGAATTGCAGAAACTACGTCCTTAAGCTCATGAACACGATCAGTTGCTTCCCAGGTGAAGTCTGGGTCTTTGCGGCCAAAGTGTCCGTATGCTGCTGTCTTAGAGAAGATAGGACGGCGCAGCTTAAGATCTCTGATAATGGCACCAGGACGAAGATCAAAGACCTTCTCGATAGCCTGCTCAATAACAGCATCGTCAACAATGCCGGTACCAAAGGTATCAACCATAATAGACAGTGGATGAGAAACACCAATGGCGTAGGCAAGCTGAACTTCACACTTCTTTGCAAGGCCTGCTGCTACGACGTTTTTGGCAACCCAGCGCGCTGCATATGCTGCTGAACGGTCAACCTTGGTGCAATCCTTACCAGAAAAAGCGCCGCCGCCATGACGACCCATACCGCCATAGGTATCAACAATAATCTTTCTACCGGTAAGTCCTGTGTCTCCCATAGGTCCACCAACAACAAAGCGGCCAGTTGGATTAACGTAAATGTCAGCGTTATCCCAAGCAATGTTGACCTCACCCATAACAGGTGCAATAACGTGGTCGATCATATCCTGCTTGATAACAGACATGTCCTCAATCTCTGGAGCATGCTGCGTGGAAACAACAATGGCTGTGACCTCAACGGGTTTCTCGTCCTCATAACGAACGGTAACCTGAGTTTTGCCATCTGGACGCAAGTACTCAACCTCGCCAGACTTACGCACCTCTGAGAGACGCTGAGCCAAGCGCTGAGCCAGGTAAGCAGGCATTGGCATCAGAACATCAGTCTCATCAGAGGCAAAGCCAAACATCATGCCCTGATCACCTGCGCCGATAAGATCAAGCGGATCGGTAGTGCGTCCTGCCTGCGTGTCATAGGACTGATCAACGCCCTGAGCAATATCGGGGCTCTGCTCATGGATAAGGCTCAAAACACCGCAGGTCTCACAGTCAAAACCATACTTAGCACGGTCGTAGCCAATATTTCTGAGGGTGTTACGAACAATCTCCTGGACATCAACGTAGGATTGAGTGCGAATTTCTCCTGCCACCACGATAGTTCCTGTAGTAGCAAAGGTCTCACATGCACAACGAACGTTATCCAAGCAAGCTGGAACACCACTTGGAGAAACGTACCCACGCTCTTCAAGCTCCGCCTCTTTTGCCAGGATTGCATCAAGAATTGCGTCAGAAATCTGATCGCAAACCTTGTCTGGATGTCCCTCAGTAACACTTTCTGAGGTAAACAAATAGTTTTTGTGTGCCATGAACTGTCCTTTCACGCATGGCTTCTCTGCTTATGCAGAATATTTGCGTTCTTCTACGCGCAACCACTCT
>JAHACE010000102.1 GCA_018376005.1 Atopobium sp.
TCCACCAGAAAGAGAAGCAATCTCTCTAAAGCGGAGGTTGGCAATACCAACTGTCTCTAGAGCATAGGTAATGCGCTCTGGAATCTCTGCATGAGGAACCGCAAAGTTCTCAAGGCCAAAGAGAAGCTCATCCTCAACAATTGAAGCAACCATCTGCGCGTTAATATCCTGGGTTACAGAACCCACAATTTTAGAGATATCAGTCAGCGCAACTGTGCAGGTATCCATTCCAGCAACAAGAATCTTTCCAAAGAAACTTCCTCTGAAGTGATGAGGAATGGCGCCAGAGAGCGCAAGAGCAAGCGTAGACTTACCTGCACCAGAAGGGCCAACAATACCTACAAAGTCACCCTCCTGAACGCTCAGCGACAGCTCATTAAGAGCGCGCACCGAGCTATCAGGATAGCTGTATGACACAGATTGAACTTCAATAATTGACACAGTGTTCTCCAGGAAATATATGCGTATCTAAGAACTTATCGGCCCAAAACCTTCTTAAGAGGAGCCGCAAGAACCTGAACAACAATAGCATTAAAGAAAGCAGTTCCCACGATGACAGGAAGCATTACGTAGAAAAGCTCAATAGTTGCACCCTTGGCTGGAATAGCAATGGCAGCAAAGATGAGGCCAGAAATAAGCGTGGTTACAAAAGAGCCAATTGCAGGCATTACTGGTTTATCTGCAAGAGCAGACTTTGTGAAAGCAAACATAACAAGTGAAGCAACACCTTCTGCAACAAAATCAGCACCAGGGACAGAGGTGGTCAGCTGAATAACAGTAGCTGCAATAAGGCCAACAACCAGGCTCTGAACAGCAGTTGGCTTCAGCAGAAGAATAGCCAGGCAGAAGGACGCAATAATGAACTCTGGACCAATGCCAATAGCACTAATTGCTTTACCAACGGTTAGGTTAAGAATAAAACCAGCTGCAATAAGAACAGCAACAAGAACAAGAGAAGTGACATCCAAAACGCCTGCAGACTTTGAAACAGCAACAACACGTGGTGCCTGCTCAGCAGATCCTGTCTCTGTGTCTGCGGCGTTGACCTGATTGAGATTTTCTGTAGACATACAAACTCCTGCAAGAAACGTACGCACAAAAAAAGCTCTCGGTCACCCGAGAGCCTCTAAATGCGTATGCAGAAGCAACTCATCGCTGACCGGAGAAAGACAAGTTGTTCCACCACCACTGCTGAGTGCATGTAGCGCGCATGATATGTCCTCCTCCCAAGAGCGTAAATTGCAATGTAAGAAGAATACCATTACTTTGCCAGATTGTGTCAAGAAATACATTAAGAAACAAATTAGAAACTGTGAACGGTGCGCGTAAGGTACCGCGAGAAAAAAGGGGTCCCGAAGGACCCCTTGAATGAACTGCGAATGTTCAAGAAAACTTATGCCTCAGCAGCAACGACGTTAACGACGTGCTTAGCACCCTTCTTGAACTCAACAACGCCATCGCAAAGTGCAAAGAGAGTGTCATCCTTGCCGCGACCAACGTTTACGCCAGGAGTGATGTGAGTACCACGCTGACGGATGATAATCTGGCCAGCCTTGATTGCCTGACCACCGTAAATCTTAACGCCAAGGCGCTGTGCTTGTGAGTCGCGACCATTGCGGGAAGAGCCGAGACCTTTCTTGTGTGCCATAAATGCTACCTGCCTATCTCAATATCAGAAGTGACCAATTACTCTGCAGACTCGTCGGATGCCTTAGCAGCAGCCTTACGAGCGGTAGGGAGCGCGGTAACCTTCAGCTTAGTAAGGTTCTGACGGTGACCGTTGGCGCGGTGATAGCGCTTACGCTTGTGGAACTTGAAGACGAGGACCTTCTTGTCCTTGTACTGCTCAAGAACCTCACAGGTAACCTTCTTAGAGGAAAGAGTGGCAGCGTCAGCAACAACCTTCTTGCCGTCGTTAAGCATAAGAACATCAAGCTTTACCTTATCGCCAGGCTGCGCATCAAGCTTCTCGACGCTAATTACGTCGCCCTTGGCAACCTTATACTGCTTGCCACCAGTTGCTACGATTGCGTACATGTGTGTAACCCTTCATTGCTGATTCTTGCAACGATTAATACTATCTTTGCATTTCTGAAGATCCGAGCAAAGATCTTCGCCGCCGTGACCTGTGGCATCCGCGGGAAACTGTCGGTGTCCCATGTCCCTCGGCGAGAAACACAACTCGAAATAGTCTACTGCATATTTCAGAAAATTCCAAGACAAAACTACATGTTATAGAGGCTTCACAAGGAGTCCATTTTCTGAAACGTGTGCCTGTGAGGGTCTAAGCGCTGCTCGTGGATCTTGGAGCGTATCAAGCTCAAATGAAATGCATGCATCAGATGAGCTTTCAGAGATGTTGTAACCCGCAAACGTTGTCTCCAAGTTGACCACTTTTTGCTTGTCACCGCGCATGTACGTCAGCTCTTTTTTGACGAGAAGATCCTCAAACCCCCAACGCAACGCCTCGGACTTTAGGCCGTCTCCCAAAATGTCGCATCTCCAGTGAGCAGCATTCAACCATGCTTCAAGCGCTGGCAGCGACCGATCAACGTAGCTGACAGCAAACGGAGCAAGCGCGGGAGGCGTTGCCGACAACAGCCTCTCTAACGCTTCATCCGGGTCCACGTATTCTGTGAGCTTCAAGTCAAAGTACTCCGCCTCAGACGAAGCACCAACGGGAAGCGCCTGAGAGAACTGAACGCCCATGCGCTTTGCAAAGCCATTACCCACCCTAAACGGTAACTGAGCTCGGCGAACACAGCGCTCAATGGTACCAATAAGCTCAAGGTGTCCTAAAAACGCAAGGCGGTCATCTTTCTTGTAAGCCACGCGAAGCCTAAAAATCTCTGCTCCACGTTCCGTCATAATCTCTGGCTGAATCTGCGGTCTACCAGCACGCCAGTCCTTCTTCATGGGCTCAGCCACCTCAGGAGCTACGCTCTCTTCCTGCACATCCGTCATGAGCGCACCCCCATCAAAACGTTGTCAACCTTTAAGGTTTGGCATACCGCACATCCCGTACAAGAGGTAAACGTGCAGTCAGGTGTGGTGTTGCCTGGATATCAAAGGTCTCTGTTGCAATATCAGAGAGCGAGAAACCCAGACTTTCTGCTGCCGCATTCCAAGCATCAAGATTAAACTCGCTGGTCCATGCATCAAACTTACAACCATTTTTCCAAGCCCGGTAAATCAAATCAAAACCGTCGCGGCCCATCTTTGAAAGCGCACCTTCTACCAAGGACGTTCCAGAATCGTGGTAGGCAATCTTGAGTCCCCTATCGTGATTTGACGACAAGAGCAACTGCTGTCTACGCTGGGCTTCCTCACGAGAAATCTGGCCAACCCACTGGAATGGCGTGTAGGACTTGGGCACAAATACGGCAACAGAAGCAGAAACCGTAACGCCCTTGCCGCCAATTTCTCGACCGATATCTAAAATACGTTTTGCAACTGCGGGAATGGCTTGAATGTCTTCATCGGTTTCTGTTGGAAGGCCCATCATAAAGTAGAGCTTCATGCGGCGCCAGCCGTTTTCAAACGCATTTCTAGCTGCCGATTCAAGATCATCCTCAGTGACATTTTTGTTGATGACGTCACGCATGCGCTGAGAACCTGCTTCTGGAGCAAACGTCAGTCCGCCACGCCTTGAAGTAGAAACGGCGTCTGCCATCTCCGCGCCAAACGCGTCCATACGCTGGGAAGGAATGGAGATTCGCACGCCGCGCTTACGCAAATCAGAGTTCATACGGCGCAAAATGTAGCCGCACTGAGAGTGATCCGTTGTAGAGAGCGACGTGAGCGAAACCTCATCGTAGCCGCTCTTCAAAAGGCCTTCCTCGCCTGCTTTCACAATCTGCTGAGCTGGACGCTCGCGAACAGGACGATACGTCATACCAGCCTGACAGAACCTACAGCCGCGAGCACAGCCACGCTGAATCTCTAGAGCCAGCCTGTCCTGAACAATCTCGGTATACGGAACAATGCGCTGCGCAACAGGGTCTGTTACTGAAAGATCTGGCAGGCAACGTTTATAAACCACGCTTGGAGCGCTACTTCCCTCTTTAGGAACCGCATATCCCCAGCGTGTTGAGGTATTGTCGTGCACAATCTGATAAAGCGAAGGCACGTAGACACCTTGAATCTGTGACAGTCTACGCAAAATTTCTTGGCGAGAAACTCCGTCAAGCTTGGAAGTTCTCACGCACTCGCACATCTCTACCAGCGCTTCTTCGCCATCACCTAAAAGAATTGCATCAAAGAGCGGGGCCACTGGCTCTGAGTTCCAAACAGAAGGACCGCCACCAAAAATAAGTGGGTCCTCTTCATCACGTTCTTCGGAAAGCTTTGGAATACCTGCCAAATCAAGCGTTTCTATAATATTGGTTGCGATCATTTCATGCGCAAGGGTGAAGCCCACTACATCAAAAGATGCTAAAGGCGCAGCACCCTCCAACGAAAGCAGAGGAACATTGCGATTGCGCATCAAAGCTGCCATATCGACCCAAGGCAGATAGGCGCGCTCACAAGAAATATGAGGCGCCTTATTCAAAGCGTTATAGAGAATAGCAATGCCTAAATTAGGCTGACCCACCTCGTACACGTCAGCGTAAACCATACAAACGTGAAACGGACCTTCTTGCTCCTCTACTGCTCCCCACTCGTGATTTAAGTATCTTGAGGGTTTCTCGACATGCGGAAGCATGGGCTCAATGAGATGGAAGAGATTTTCTCGTTTAACACGCACGATAGTCTACTTTCTATCTTTTGGCGAGGGACTGTGTGGTTGCTATCTCCACGGTATTTGATTGTGAATTTGTATCTGCTGTTGCGCTTGCATCTGTAGAAGCACTCGAAGCGCCAGTTTTAGTAGAAGAATCAGCTGCTACCCCGTCGCGTTTCTCGGCAATTTTGCGAGCGTACGCGTGAATGACGCGAGCAGTAGTGTGAGTTCCTGCGTATCCCATGCCAGCCTTAAGCGCCCAGCCAAATCCTGGAACTGTGCCTGCGACCGTGCGTGCAACCGTACGGTATCCAAAGCCCGCACCCACAACGCCGAGAAGTTCGGCGATGGTTTCAACACTCATATTGATGTTATAGGCGGCGGTAATATCAAGTGCCAGCCTAATCTGGCGCGCAGTCATCAGCGGCATATCAGAGCCGGGAATAAGTGAAACAGCTCCAATAGCTGCATTTTCTTTAGCGCAAGCAGCAGTTATCTGTTTGACCACTTGAGTTCTACAAAGAGGATACGCTGCCGCAAAAGAGACTGATTTTTCTGTTGCAGTTGCAATCCATGAAGAGAGTCGATCAAACAACCACGGCACAAGGAATTGAATGACTTACTAACATAGTAAGAGCATCCTCATACTGTGATGTTGGTGTAGGAATAATCACCGCAATATCAGGAATGGCGGCATTCTTTCCCGCACGACCAGTGCCTCCAGAAACAAACGAAACACCGTCGGCAAGTTTAGAGACGCGCACCGTTGCATCTGTTCTCTCTGGCATAAAATACGTATGAACAGCAAGAATTGCCTCTTCAGAGGCAAGGGAATCAACATAGATATGCGTGTAGGTTGGCTCAAGAGATGAGAGCGAGCCGCGGAATTCCTGCAGTACAGAAGTTGCAAGCTTGCCTAAGCTGTTTCTTTTTGCCATAGCTTATGCCGCCTTAGTTCTATGTCTGTAAACTGACTGGACAATTCCTACTGAGACAAGCTGGGCAATCATCGATGTTGATCCGAAGCTGATAAAAGGCAGAGGAATACCGGTAATAGGCATGATGCCAATACACATGCCAACGTTTTGCAAAACCTGGAACGACCACATAGCCGCACAACCAACAAGTACCAGCTTAGAGAAGGTATTCTCGGTCTTCATAGCAAACAGAATAGTTGCAAAAATCATCCATGCAAAAAGTGAAAGCATAACGAATGCGCCAAGGAAGCCAAACTCTTCCGAGAAGAGCGCAAAAACAAAGTCTGTGTGCGCCTCAGGTAAGAATCGACCACTTGCCTGCGTAGCGTTACCTGGTCCTTTTCCAATAAAGCCACCAGAGCCTACGGCAATTTTTGCCTGCTGCAGGTTATAGCCATCTCCTGATGGATCAACTGATGGATCCAAAAAGACGGTAAGACGCTTCATCTGGTACTCCTTAAGAATGTGAGGAATACCAGGAATCATCGAAGTCACAACAACAAGAGCTACAACGGCAATGAGCAAAAGAACGGTCACAAGAATCCAAGAACGTTTTGCGCCAGAGCAAATGATGATAGTAGCTCCGATAACCAAAATAATCAGGCCGGTTCCCAGGTCAGGCAAAAGCATAATGGAGCCGAATGGAACCATCAGCGTTCCACAGAGCTTTACATAGTCCCTCAGTGTTTCTACCTTGCCGTTATACTGAGCACACACTGAAGCCATAAGGAAAATTGTGACAATCTTTCCCAGCTCAGACGGCTGGAATCTAAAGCCAACAAGCGGGATATTAACCCAACCAGTCATACCCTTGACCGAGACACCAAAGCCTGGAACCTTAGGCAAAATCATCAATACAACAACGCCAACAAGCAGCACGTTTGTCATATTTGCTAGTGCTCTGTAGTCATAGCGCCACATAAGCGTGGCAAAAATAAGACCCAAACCAATGCCCAGAAGGTGCCTAGGAAAACTGGCTTCAGCAATGTTCATTGATGCGGTCCAAATAACCACAATACCAATGAGGACGAGAAGAGCCGCGGGAACAAGCTGCGCAAGATAGAGATTGTTCAGAATATTCTTGCCAGTAAGTCTCTCTTTCTTAGCAAGACCGCCTGAAGGAATACCTCCACGCCTTCTAAAGGGAGAATTCATTCTCTGTTTTGTAACTGCAGATGAATCAAGTGCCATGGGTTTCTCGCCTCCTTACCTACCAACATTGTCTGGCTGATTATAAATTGCGCCAAAGACGTCTCGAACAATATACATACCAGAACCTGCGCCAGAAGGTGCGCAATCAAGGTTTGCAGCAACAACGTACTGAGGCTTATCAGCAGGTGCATAGCCAACAAACCAACCAACGGGCTCTCCGACGGACTGCCGCTCAGCGGTACCTGTCTTACCATTAACCGTGACATCAAGATTGGTCCAGTGGACAGTCTGAGAAGCGGATTCCTCATAGACAACGCCGTAAAGGCCACGAGCAACAATGTCTCGGTGCTCATCTTTTTCTTCAGGCGTCAGGATGACTTCGTTTTTGTACTCAATAACAGAGCCGTTACCATTTCTGGCGTTAATACTCTTCAGAACGTGAGGTTTATAAATTGGGCCTCTGTTTGCAATGCCGCAATAGGCATTTGCCATCTGAAGGCAGGTTACCAAAAGGTCACCCTGGCCAATAGCAAGGTTACAGTTGTCGCCACCCTGCCACTTACGAGCATCATCAGGAGAGCTCGTAAAGTAATTCCACTTCCATTCTGCATCTGGAACGCGGCCAGATGCCTCTTCAGGAAGGTCAATACCAGAAAGCGCACCAAGTCCAAAGGCACGGAATGTCTCTTGCATGCCCTCGGGATGATCGTTGTTGTAGAAGAAGCCCTTACCAATCTCGTAAAAAACGATATCGCAAGAGTTGGTGATACCGGTAATGAGGTTAACCGTGCCGTGGCCAGAAAGCAGCCAGCAATGCATACCGTACTGCTCGCCAAATCCAGTCCAGAAACCTGTGCAATACCAGCTGGAATTTCCATCGCAAATGCCGTACTTGAGTCCAGCAAAGGTAGTAAGCGCCTTGATGGTAGAGCCAGATGGATACTGGCCCGCAATAGCACGGTTCATCAACGGGTAGTTTGCTTCTTCAGAAGAAAGCGTATCCCAGTCAGAACTGGAAATACCTCCAACAAACATTGAAGGTGAATACGTTGGATAGCTTGCCATAGCAATAACTTCACCGTTGGTGCAATCAAGTGCCACCACACTTGCACTGCGACCTTGGAAGTCTTGAGACCTAACGGTATTGATAACGCTGACCAGCGATGCTTCTGCTGCTTTTTGAATGTTTGCATCAATGGTTAGAACAACGTCTGAGCCACTCTGCGGCGCAATAGACGTTGAGTGCGAAAGTACATTACCAGCAGCGTCAACATATACCGTTTGTTCACCACGAACACCCTGAAGAGCGGACTCGTACTGATACTCAACACCCGTTTGTCCCACGATATCGCCGTGGGCATACACAAAGCCGCCA
>JAHACE010000103.1 GCA_018376005.1 Atopobium sp.
ACCTTTATTTACGAGGACCAAAAAGAAGGTTGGAAGATTTCCAAGTTTGTGAAAAACGCTCAGAATCTTGATCCTCATAACCCTGAGCAGCTCAAGCGCGCAATGGAGATGGGTTATAAACTGCATCATAGCGGCGCGTCACTTGATCGTTCTTTTGACTTTGTCAACGAGGGTCTTAATTACGAGAAACTCCTGCTTGAAGAGGGTCCTATTGAGATTCCTGGCTACTACGAGCTTCGCGAGAAGGTCCTGCGCTTGAAGAAGTTTGCAGACGCAGATCAGTATCCAATTGTTATTTCACACAATGATTTCTTCTATCTGAATTTCTTGATTGATGAGGCCGGTACCTACAGCCTTATTGACTGGGAATATGCAGGCATGTCAGATGAGGCAAATGACTTTGGTACTTTTACGGTTTGCTGCGAGCTTACTGACGATGAGGCTAATGCTGCTATTGATTACTACTTTGGAAAAGAGGCAACTTTTGAGCAACGCAGACACTTCTGGAGCTATGTAGTCTTTGCCGGTTGGTGCTGGTATCTCTGGTCTCTGGTTAAAGAAGCAGAGGGCGAGAACGTAGGCGAGTGGTTCTTCATTTACTATCGCTATGCTGCAAACAATATTGATCGTGTTCTTTCTTGGTACGAAGACGCTCAGAACTAAGAGCAAAAGGAGAAACTATGTATTACGGTCTTTTAAGCGGTATTCTTTGGGCGGTTGATACCGTTATTCTTGGCGTTGCTCTTGGTATGAGTCCTTATGTTGATTCAGCTCAGGCGTCATTTATCAGCGCATTCATGCACGATTTCTTTGCCGCTGCAGTTCTTTTAGTCATGATGGCTCAGAAAGGCAGACTTAAAGACACCCTTGAGGCAGCAAAAACAAAGAGTGGCCGTGTAGTTATGCTTGGCGCACTTCTGGGTGGACCAATTGGTATGAGTGGCTACCTAGCTGCTATTAACACCATTGGACCTGGTTACACCGCTGCAATTTCAGCTTTTTATCCAGCCGTCGGCTCGCTTTTAGCATGGCTTTTGCTCAAAGAAAAGATGAACTTAAAGCAGATTATTGCCCTTATCGTTGCTCTTGTTGGCGTCATGGTTATTGGTCTCTCAACAGCAGCAGGCGAGGGTAACGGAAATGTTCTTGTGGGTATCTTGGGCGTTGCTGCTTGTGTCTTTGGCTGGGGATCTGAGGCGGTTATTTTGGCTTGGGGTATGCAAGACGATGCTGTTGATAATGAGACTGCTCTTCAGATTAGGGAAACCACCTCAGCATTTGCATACGGTCTTCTCATCTTGCCATTGGCTGGTTCCGTTGATTTTGCTGCACAGGTTGCACTCACTCCTGCAAATGGCGTTGTCTTTATTGCAGCACTTGCTGGTACTGCCTCGTATCTCTTCTACTACAAGGCAATTGACGCCATTGGCGCTTCTCGCGGTATGGCACTGAACATTTCTTACTCTGCATGGTCGGTAATTTTTGCAGCTCTTGCAGGTATTATCCTGCCAGCAATTATGCCTGAAGCAATTCCATCTCCATTGGTTGTAATTTGCTGCATTGTCATTATTGTGGGAACGGTTCTTTCTGCAACTCCAGAGCTCTGTGTTTGTGAGCTATTTATCGGAGACTAATCTCCAGTTATTTCCTGTCAAACTCCAGGTAGTAAAGTCGGTTGCATCGCCATTGATGACAAACTCTCTGAGTTCTGCATCGCGGTTATTCTCGGTAATAGTTTCAATGTAGTAACGAGGACGATTCTCTCCCTCATAAGACTCATCAAGAGGAGTGGTGTACCTGGAGAGCATCTGAGAATCTGCGCCCATATCTTTGAGCGTTTGAGCCAAGATATCGTAGTGCCAGACAGGAGCATCTGAAATCTGCATTGGTTGTTCGGCTTCTTCTGCGCTTTGACCAGCAGGTTTATAGAAGATTGCTGGAGCAGATGTCTCTGTAATATCGTTTGGTGTCAGATACCAGCGACCATGGTCAGCAGTCACAATAATAGAGGTGTTTTCGTAGAGGCCAAGACGCTTAAGCTCTGCAATATAAGCATCTACGATTTTCCAAGCACCTCTCGTCTGTTCAATTTCATTCTCTTCGCTTGGATCTTTGGGGCGCTCAAGGTTTCTATTTAGGATGAAAGGACCATGGGATCCCATAAGATGGATAAAGCGGAAGCTTCCTGTATCGTTTTCATCATGAACAGACAGGCCATAGTGCTGGAGTTCCTGATAATACTTAAGGTCATCTTCGTTATAGCGCTGAGAAGACATATCAACCTCGTCGTACGTAAATTTTCTCATCATACGCATGTTGAGGTCCTCGGTGTAATACCAGAAGCGGGGCTTAAACACCCAAGGCATATCTCTACAGAACGCCGTCTTGTAGAGAATGCGAAGTGCACCAAGCACATTAAGCTGGTTTTCTGAACCACGACCACGAAGCTCGTGATAGTTGATAGTGCGGTTGTGTATGTAGTCGGTATAAATTGAGTTGAAGTTATCGGTATACAAGCCAACGGAGTAACCAAGCTTATTGATGTCATCTAGATAATGGCTGTTGTCCGCCCAACCATTAACAAAGTCTCCAAATGATTGACCGGGTTGTAGGCGATTTTCAAAGACAAGAGAAGGAATTCCGTATCGTGTAGGAATCATTGATCCAACAGAGTTCCTGTACCAGGTAAAGCCTGTCATATGGGCGAATGTTTCGGGATACTCGTTATAGATTTGCTGTACAAAGGCTGTATCAGTGGTATCCAAAACAAAGACCACAACGTTCTTTTTGGAAGAGACGTTAAAGAGTCCATCTCTTGTGGCATAGATTTGCTGAGATTCTCTTGTGTTTACGTCGGTAAAAGCAGCTACAGCTGGTCCCCATAAACTTGCAACGCCCACTGCCTGGACAATGATAAGAGCTGTTGCGGTTACCAAAAGACCCGTTCTAAGCTGCCTTGCTTTAAGGAGCGAGAAGATCACTGCAGCTGCAATAATTGCCAGCCAAATGAGGCCAGAGACAATCATCTGATTGGTAAAGTTGGACCAAATGACCTCATGACCATCAGCAAGTGGCATGCCACCGTTCAAGAACACTGCCTGAACATATGACGCTACGCCGATGGCGCCTACGAGCGCAACTGCAACGTTAAATACGCGTTTGCGAAGTAATGAAAGCACTGCAGTAGAAATAAGCGTTAGTAAAAGACCAGCTAAAAATACAGGACCTGCTACGTCATTAAGACTAAACGATAAATCCTTTGCATTGCTGGCTACCAGCTCAAGTGGGGCTACAACCAAGATAGTAAAGACTGTGAAGAATGAAATAAGAAATGCAACGCCAATGCGGCCCTTAGGCTTGAGGGTGCCCTCTTTTTGTTCTTTAAGGCGAATGGCTTCTGCTGCGAGGATTTCTTTCATCTGAGCGTTTGCAGCTTCTGCACCTTTGACGTCAACCTTATGCACTTTGCCTTCGACAATCTTGTTTGCGTTCTCGTCAATCTTAAGCAGACGGAAGAGCACCTTGCGAGAGCGTCTAAATGCCACACCAAGCACGGCAGAAAGAGCAACTACCACCGCAGCCAGCGCCTGGATAGTGTAGGTCATGACGGATGGGTCAACGTACGCCTGAGCTGTTGCTGGCAGAAGTGCCCACCAGGTCAGAGTTAACACAAGTGTGTAGAGTGCCCCGTGAATAAAAAGTAGTTTTTTATTGGCTGACGATGTGGTCATAGTCGAAGAAGTCCCTTGTTTAAGTGGAATAAATTTAAACAAGCTTATTTTATGTTTTCGCAAAAGCTCGTAACTAGATTGCGATAATGTGTATAAGTTGTTGACATACTCTATCATCACTAGCCGTTACTCTTCTGGCCACTCTTATAAGCCAGGTTGATAAGCTTAGCCACAGGAGCTGGCCAAAACTTCTTGAGCATCTCAAGGTCTTCTTTTTCACGACGGTTATCGTGAATAAGGTGGCTAGTTTCAGAGTCTTCATGAATGCGATGGAGCATGAGTATACGGGTGTCGTACAAGAAATCACCCTCACGCTTACTAATTGCTTCCCATGCTTCCCAATCCAAGTTAGAACCAAATCCAGCCTTGAAAACAGGAGTCTCAAGGTTGGGAAGGATTAGTGTGGTGCTTGGGCAACAAATGGCGCAACCCAGCTCAAGCGCACGACGTTTAGCCCATGACTTGCCTGCATTTTCTGGCTTTGAGAGCGAGTACAAGAGACGACGCTTTACCTTAAGCAGGCGATTCTCAAGAACCTCCTCGCCGTCACGTAGCTCGCCGTAATTGGTGAAATAAATCAGCGGGCGAGAAGAACTGTTGACGCGTTCAAGCATATGCTCTGCATAGGAAGGCTTATAGAGGTCATCCTGGTGCGCAATGGTTACCAAAGGAGTTGTGCAAACGCTGACGGCAAAGTTCCAGTCG
>JAHACE010000104.1 GCA_018376005.1 Atopobium sp.
GGTTGTCGTCTTTCTTTGCCATCAATCCTCAATCAAACGCTTACACTTTGATGATACCCGTCGTCGCCCAAGGATTTCATGGCGAGAAACCCCTCTTTTAGTCACTCCACATTCTCTGCAAAGTATTTTGCACACGACAATTCATCCACGCTTGCAGCTAGCCTACACCCGCAGCGTTTGCGCCCGCGGATCACGCGCCCCGCAGATTCTACAGGTGCTGCGACGCAAAGACATCGTTCCAGAACGTGCCAAGCTGCCTGATAAGCTCGATGTCCGCAGGAAGCCACTGCACGTCAAGCAGTTCGTTTTGAGCAAGCCAACGAAGCTCCGAGTGGATCTCTGGGTCCGCGACAGGCTCCTCAGACTCGCCAAGTGTGCAGACAAAACAATCCATATGCAGGTCAAAGGTGGGGTAGGAGTAAGTCACCGTGTCATAGAAGAATGCCGCTTGCACACTACAGTGCAGCTCTTCCTGAATTTCTCGACGCAGGGCCTGCTCGGAGGTCTCTCCAGCTTCAACCTTTCCGCCAGGAAACTCCCAGAAGCCAGCGTTATCCGCATCAGCTCTGCAAGCGGCAAGAATTTTATTGTCCTTATAGAAGATAGCCGCAGCTACATTGACTGTTTTGGCCTCGGACATGTTATCCCTCCAGTCTGACTGTCGCAAAGACGGTGGAATTTTCGGCATCTTTGAGTACTACCGAGAAACCCGTCTCATCGGCGTATACCTGGGGAGTAATGGTATCGCCCAAGCGTGCCTGGCTCCTGTACTGCACCACAATGCGGCGCAGCTTGTGAGAATAGCCAAGGGCCACAAGCGTGTCGACAGCCATGAGCACGTATTGAGCATTGTTGACATGCTTGTTTGTGTCTAGGTGCTGCTGAGAAACAAGAATAGCTGGACCATCAACGGCATTTCCCTCAAGTGCAATTTTGCGAGGTGTGGGCGGTAAATCTACGCGAGGTTCGCCAGTAAGGTAAACGCTCTCGCTCTCTGGAACGCGAGCCGCCTTTCCTTCCTTAATGTCCATTAAATACCAGGTAGAATCAGCTTTTACAATGTTTGCACCGCTTGCATCATTAATGACAAATGACCTGGAAGCCTGAAGGCCCTTCATCTGATATGACCAGGTACCCACGCAGATCTTCTCGCCAAATTGAGGGAGTCGGTCAACTTGAATCTGCCAAGTTGCCAGAACCCAAGCGTATCCCTCGCTGGTCAGCTGCTTAAAGCCGCGGCCAATATCTTCTGAATGGAACGTCGAGCAATCCTGTAGATAGTTCATAACGCCTACCAGGGAAAGCTTGCCCGTCTCATCACATTCGCTGTATCTAACTCTACCTTCAATGGTGTACATACAAATCCAAACTCGAAATCAGCAGTTGCTGAGGTATTACTATCTGTCGAGAAACCCGTCTAGTTGTCCCATGGGAACGAACCTGGCAGGTGATCTTTGACTTTCTGGGTAGTATCGTCAAACTTTTGCTTGGTTACCTGGACTTTCTGGGAAACCTCTTTAGCCTTTTGTGTGGCAAGAAGGGTTGCAGTTTGAGCAGCTGCATTTGCTTTTTGGGCTGCCGCGTTTGCCTTTTGAGCAGCTGCATTTGCTTTCTCTGAAGCATTTTGTGCTGCAGCGCTCACTTTTTGCGAAGCGCTTTGAGCCATCGCATCAACCTGCTGTGATGCGTTATGTGCGACCTCTTCAATCCTCAAAGATGCATCTTGAGCTGCGGCTTCAACCTTGTGATGGGTGGTTGGCCCATTCCAAAGAAGGCTAGCAACCGTGTCCAAAAAATAGAGCGTGACCACAATAAAGGCCATTACAGAGATGGTGTGCCTTGAGAAAAGCATCAAAATATCAAGCATCGCTGGAACTAGTATAAAGACTGAGGTAACCGAAAACGCGCCAAACACAGCGCTGGCCTGGGGACAAATACGACCATGTAAGTTGAACTTAAACATGGAGTAGTCCCACCACTTCTTTTTAAAGCGACGCTCCAAAAAGAGGCCGGTTGAGTACTCAATAACGGTGGCCAAAAATCCGCCAATAATAAAGACAATAAACGGATTGGAAATCTGGCCTAGTACCAGCCAAACTGCAAGCGCGCCAATGCCATAAATAGGGCAGGTAGGTCCAAAAAGAAAACCGCGCTTGGTAAATTCGCCCTCAACAACGGAGCAATAAATGGTTTCGTACACCCAGCCGCCAAAAGAAATCAGTGCAAAAATTATGACCATCTGAGGCAGATACTGTACAAAGAGCTCAATATTCTTATCGAGTGCAAAAAGCGTGCGCAGTGTCTCAGCCATGGTGCTCACGAGAGATTTCCGTAATCCATGTAGTCGTTAAACTCATCTGACTCACTATTGGTTGTGCCCTGGAAATCACTTTCAGGTGTCGAGAAACCCGTTGGGCGGAAACCGTCTTTTTTGTATGGATTGCCTGTCAGCGTTTCTGCAGTTGAGCAAGCTTTATCGCAGGTCGTAACAATCCAAGCTTCTTTGGTATGAGGTGGAATAGGAACTAGAGGAAACATGTGGTGTAAGATGATGTCTTCCTCAACAGGCGTTAGATCAGGAAAGTCTTCGCGGGCATTATCAAGTGCATGGCGAGGGTGAGTAAATCCGTGCCAGTTGTCTGGTGCAGCCTCGTGATCATGCCAATCGTAAAGGTAGTAGTCATGGAGGAGTGCACCACGTACAAGCGCGCGTTCATCAACTTTGATACCAGCGTTCATAGCAAAAGCAAGGCTGCTATAAGCAACTGCAATAACGTGGTCGAGTGTGCTGGTAGTTCCATGTTGTGTAAAAGTTGCAAGCTGATAGAGTCTTCCAGACTTCAGAATAGGAGTTGAAAGCTCATCGAACCTCTCGCGAATTTTAGAAACGTCAACCAAAAAATATCCCATCAACTGTGTGTACGCTACAGAAGTCTCTGCGCATACCTTAGCAATGTATCTATAAAAGATTAGTTAATCTGACGGTTACGTGCAATCTTTTTGGCTGAATGTTACGAAAACGAAAGAATAGAAAATGCAAGCGCCAGGAAGACACCTAGCAGAATAGGCGTAAATGTCGTGGCAGGTGACCTCGCCATTTACTTCCAGTGGCATAGGCGCTGTTGATTCAACGGTAATTTCTTTGCCGCTAAAGCTATTGAGGTAGGGCCTACCAAGCGAGTCTCCCGTGCGATCAAAGAAGCCAGAAAGCAGTGGGCGCACCAGCTTTGCAGTCATGTGAGTCTCAATGACAATAACCTCAAGCAGACCGTCATTCATGCGATTACCAGGGGCTAATTCAATTCCTGCTTGCATCATGGAGCTGTTTGCAATAAGGCAGCCAATGCCCTGAAGCTCATGTACTTTGCCGTCAACGGTAATTTTGAAGTCGTGAACTGGCGGCATAAGGTTGGCTAGGGCCGCAGTAAAGTATGCGGCTTCTCCAAAGGTTTGTTTGTGGGGGATAGCTGAACGCATAATTTCTGCGTCAAGGCCTGTACCGGCCATTAAAGGAACTCCAGCTACATGGGTTTCTCCCGACACTGTGGTCCAGGTAATTTCACCTAGGTCAAGCTGTGCGGTCTGAAGGTTTCTGCAGGCCAGCGCCAGTGCGTTAGGTTCAGGAGCGTTTCCAATATTTGCAGCTAGAAGATTAGCGGTTCCAGAAGGAAAGACAAGAATAGGTGTCTGGCATCCTCTAAGGCCGTAGAGCAGGCTAGATACGGTTCCATCTCCGCCCGAGAGCACCACTACGTCAAAATCTTCAGGCTGAACAGAACTCAGAACCTCATCTGTGCGCCAATGGCTTTCAACTAGCTTTACCAGGCATTCGTCGCCGCTTTTCAGAAGAGCGCGCTCAAATTCAAAGATTGCGTCAGAGCTAAAACCCGAGCAAGGATTGTGAATGATGAGGGTTCTCATATATCCTCCGAAGATTTGCGACAAGCTGGTATATCATTTTGATACGTATGAGTGTATCGCTTTACGTTAGATACTTAATCGGCAATTGGATGGACGCATTGTATATAGCAACCTCAGAAGAACTTTCCGCATTTTGTGAGCGAGCAAAGACATCGCATATCCTTGCAGTTGATACGGAGTTTCTTCGCGAGAAAACCTACTTTCCCAAGCTTTGCCTGGTGCAGGTTTCCACAGGTTCAGAGATTGCTGCGATTGATCCCTTCTAGAGAAAATGGATTGCGCGTGCGCTCCTGTATTTGATACGCAGGTAGCAGCTGCATTTTTGGGCATGCGTCAGCAGGTGAGCTACGCCGGTCTGGTAGAAAATTTTGCTAACGTTAAGCTTGCTAAGGCTGAGTCTTTAACAGATTGGTCAAAGCGACCTCTTGATAAAGAGCAGCTGGTATATGCCGAGGATGACGTGAGATATCTTCCCGCAATCTACAATCAAATGGTCGAGAAGCTCATCAAGCTTGATCGTCTGAGCTGGGTAAAGCCAGAGATGGACCAGCACACCAATATTGAGCAGTATCGTCGAGATCCCTATCAGGCATATCTCCGTTTGAAGCGTTCTGGTTCGCTTACGCGTAGACAGCTTGCTATTGCTCGAGAGGTGTGCGCCTGGCGAGAAGAAACTGCTGCTAAAAGAGATGTTCCACGTAAGTGGGTGCTTTCTGACGAACTTATTATTGAGATTTGTCGCCGTGTTCCTACAACACCAGATAGACTGCGCAAAATTCGTGGTACCGAGCAGATTTCTCAAGGTGGGGTAGTGCATCTTTTGGATGCAATCAAACGTGGTCAAAAGACTCCCGCTGATCAGTGTCCAAAAATTGAGCATCACGCTCATCCTTCAGCTGGCTCTGAAGGTGTTGTTGAGCTTATGTATGCTCTTATCAGGATTGTTTCAGAAAAAGAGGGAATTGCATCTCCGTTAATTGCCAACAAAGATGATCTTACTGATTTACTTTTGGATAGGTCTGACGCAAGACTTAAAACCGGATGGCGCTATCAATTAGTAGGCAAGCAACTTGTTGGACTACTCAATGGCGAGGTAGGACTAACAGTTAAAAACGGTCGAGTAGAGCTACTGTAAAAGCTGCTCCTAATCTTAAGAACAAGTAGCTACCGATTACTCTTGCAAACCTGACTTTTTGTCCGGTGAGTTGGGTATACTCATCTTTATACATAGATAGGAGAAAAACATGTATTACTCAGGTGCGTTTATCCCATACGTTGTTCTAGTAGTTGCCTCGTTGGTGCTCGGATTGGGTACTCAGTGGTACATCAAACATGAATTTAAAAAGTATTCTCTAGTTCCTTCGGGGTTTAATGCCACCGGCGCTTCTGTTGCTCGTACCATGATGGACACTAATGGAGCAGCCAATGTTGGCATTAAGAGAATTTCTGGTGAGCTCACCGATAACTTTGATCCACGTGACAATTGTCTGCACCTCTCTGATGCAAATTTCTCTGAGGGCAGCGTAGCTTCAGTTGCTGTTTCTTGTCATGAAGCAGGTCATGCTGTTCAGACCGCTAAGATGTACATGCCATCCCGCGTTCGTTCCGCTCTTGTTCCTGTTGTTAATTTAGCATCCGCAGCATGGATTTATGTTTTTATTGCTGGTGTCTTGCTAAATGTTTCAGGCATGACCGTGCTAGCAATTTGGCTGTATGCATTCACCTTCTTATTCCATATAGTTACGCTTCCTGTAGAGATTGATGCTTCAAGGCGTGGATTAGCCTTTTTGAAGGCAAATGCTCCTGCAGGCTTTGACTACAATGGCGCTAAAAAGGTACTGATTGCCGCTGCTCTTACTTACGTAGCTGCTGCAATGGTTTCTGCACTCCAACTTCTATATCTGCTTGGTTCTTCCAGAAGCAGGAACTAGTAATGGATCAGATTCAAGAGAAAGAAGATTCTGTTCTTTCGGTATCTGATGCGGTGCTCTTTGCAAAAAATGAAGTTGCCTCAATGCCA
>JAHACE010000105.1 GCA_018376005.1 Atopobium sp.
TTAGCACCAGCGATACCCATAACAACAGAGTTAATCTGACTAGAAATCTGGTTGATCTGAGCGGAGAACTGACGTGTCATGTTGAGGAAGGGGACAGCTACAGCAATGGTGAAAGGTAGTCCAGACAAAGAAACGTTTTGAATGTTCAGAGTAATAAACACACCAGAAACTACAGCAACTACAACGTACATAATGTTGCCCAGATTGTTGAGGATGGGCATAAGCGTGTTGGCATAAAGGTTTGCATTTCTTGCAACAACCATCAGCTCATCGTTGATTTTGTCAAATGATTCAATAGTTTCTGCCTCATGACTAAAGACCTTAACGACCTTCTCGCCATTCATCATTTCCTGAATGTGACCCTCAACATCTGCGGTGGTTTTCTGAGTCTTAACAAAGTTCTTTGCGGACTTACCGCCAAGGTTTTTAGTAGCAAGGCCCATCAAAGAGAATCCAAACAGAACAACCATGGCCATAAGTGCGCTGTAGTAAAACATGATGAATACTACTGCGATGATAACCACAGAGGTAAAGAGGAGGTTTGGAAGACTGGTACCAATCATCTGGCGCATTGCGTCAATATCATTGGTGTAATAGCTCATGATGTCGCCATTGAGGTGCGTATCAAAGTACCTAATAGGTAAGTCCTGCATGTGCGAAAACATCTTTGAGCGCCATTTTTGCAGAGCTCCCTGGGTGACAATAGCCATACCCTGGGTAGAGATGATGTTCGCAAGAAGTCCAATGACGTAGAAGGTGGCGAGAAGAGCCACGTTCTGGAAGACTAAGCCTTCAGCAGAACTCCAGTCACCACTATCAATAAAGTTAGAGATGATAGAGAGGATTCGCTCCAAGAAGACACTTGGGAGCGACTGCATAATTGCTTGGATAACAGCACCAAGGAGTGCTATAGGGAGAAGGACAGGGTAGAACTCCCAGAGCATTTTAATGGTTCGAGTAAGAATTTTTCCCACGGGAAGCTTTGGTCTTGTGTTGTTTGTTTCTGTTGCCCTACTCATGAGAAGTCACCTCACCTTCCTGAGACTGATTTTCATCAACACTTTGCTTGTTCTGTGAGAAGTACACTTCGCGATAGATTGGGTTATCTTTCAGGAGTTCTTTGTGTGTACCAATTGCGTTTATGCGACCGTTGTCCAGAACAATAATCTTGTCAGATTCTTCGATACTGGAAGTACGCTGAGCAATGATGATCTTGGTGGTATCAGGCAAGAAATCTTTAAGACCAGAGCGAATTAAAGAATCTGTCTTTGTATCAACAGCACTGGTAGAGTCATCAAGAATAAGTACTTTTGGACGCCTAAGCAGTGCGCGCGCGATACAGAGTCGCTGCTTCTGACCACCAGAAACGTTGTTGCCACCCTGCTCGATATGAGTCTCATATTTATCAGGGAAGGTTTGAACAAAGTTATCAGCCTGAGCAAGACGAGCTGCCTCAAGAATCTCTTCATCGGTAGCGTCAGGGTTACCCCACAGGAGATTCTCTTTGATGGTGCCGCTAAAGAGAACGTTTTTCTGAAGAACCATGGCAACAGCACCACGAAGAGTGTCAATGTCATAGTCTTTGACATTGTGTCCACCAACAGAAACGCTACCAGCGGTTACATCGTATAGTCGAGGAATGAGCTGCACCAGCGTGGACTTTGCAGAACCGGTACCACCGATGATACCGATGACCTCACCAGAGTTGATGTGAAGATCTACACCAGACAGGGCTTCTCGACCCTCTGGACCGGAATAGGAGAATCCAACGTTCTCAAAATCAATGGATCCGTCTGTAACCTCGGTCAGAGGATTTTCTGGGTTGTTAATAGTGGAAGTTGCAAGAAGTACCTCACAGATGCGGCGAGCACCTTCTTCTGCAATGATGATCATGGCAAAGACAAAGGAAAGCATCATAAGTGACATAAGCATCATAAAGCCATACGTAATAAGCGAAGAAAGCTGTCCAACGCCAAATGCAGTTCCTTGAGAAGAGACAATCAGGTACGAGCCAAAGTACAGAATGAAGACAAACAGCACGTAAATAGTGAAGTTCATAAATGGAGAGTTCAGAGCCATGAGCCTCTCGGCTGCTGTAAAATCTTCGCGCAGCTCTTCTGAAGCTTTATCAAATTTCTGACGCTCAAAGTTTTCATTTACAAATGACTTAACAACGCGGATACCAGCCAAGTTTTCTTCAGCGGATTCATTGAGTGCGTCGTACCTCTTAAATACCTTTTTAAAAATAGGAATGACTCTAGAAATAATGAAGTAGAGACCAATTCCTAGAAGAGGCATGACGGCAACAAAAATAATGGCAAGCCAGCCACCCATGATAAAGCCAGCAATAAATGCAGCAATAAACATAAATGGAGCACGAACGGCCATGCGGATGAGCATCATAAATGCCATCTGTACGTTAGAAATATCCGTAGTAAGGCGTGTTACTAACGATGACGAAGAGAATGCATCAATAGTGGTAAACGAGAAATTTTGGATATTACGGAACATATCACGGCGAAGATTGCGCGCAAAGCCTGTGGAAGCTTTGGCAACAGAAATACCGGATAGTGTTCCAAACAGCAGCGACAGCATTGCCATAGCAGCAAGAACAGCTCCAGACTGAATGACAGCGTTTAGTTCTGCCCCCGTGCGAAGCGTATCAACAAGATTGGCTGTTCTAAAAGGAATGAGGATTTCTAAGATGGTCTCAATTAACACAAAGAGAGGAGTGAGGATAGTGTCTCTTTTGAACTCACCGATACTCTTTGAAAGCACTAAAGCAATCTCTTTAATGGAAAGATTGCTGACATCTACAATACCTGTCAGAGCAGAGGGAACCATAGCAGTTTCTGCTTCAGTTGATTCAATTATGTTTTCAAGTTCTTCAGTTGAAGTTACTTCTTCTGACATGCTGTTTCTCCCTTCTCGTCTCTGTTAATTGTGTCCCAATGTTCAACTAAACGATCTAGATATGCGCAGAATGTAACTTTTTCTTCATCAGAAAGAACAGACAATGCGCGCGCTTCAAATGACTC
>JAHACE010000106.1 GCA_018376005.1 Atopobium sp.
GAAACGATATTCTTCATTTACTTTTTAGGTAGCTGATTTTATGTCTGAGATTGCTCGCACAAAAACTCATCCCGTCATGGTTGGATCTGTCCAGGTTGGCGGCGGCGCGGCCGTTTCCGTACAGTCTATGTGCACCACTAAAACAGACGATCCAGATGCAACGCTCCGTCAGATCAAGGAGCTTGCCGAGGCAGGGTGCGAGATTATTCGTGTGGCAATTCCAGACGCAAAGGCCCTCGACGGCTTTGAAGAGATTTGCAAATATTCGCCGCTTCCTGTTGTTGCCGATATTCACTTTGACTATAAGCTGGCGCTTGAAGCTGCAAAGCGAGGTGCGGCAGCGCTCCGTATTAACCCAGGAAACATTGGCTCTATGGAGCGCGTTGATGCTGTCATTGAGGCAGCTAAAGAGGCACATATTCCAATTAGAATTGGCGTTAACGCAGGCTCTCTTGCTAAAGAATTTGATACAAGACAAGATATGACCCTTGTCGAGAAACTCGTGGCATCGTCAAAGTCTTTTGTAGAGCATTTTTCTTCTCGCGGTTTTGACGACATTGTCTTGTCAGCAAAAGCTCACGATGTTCCCACTACACTTGCGGTATATCGAGCGCTTTCTAAGGAGCTTCCACAGATTCCTCTGCATGTAGGCGTTACAGAAGCCGGTGCATTAAGGCAGGGAACGGTAAAGAATGCTGCGGCTGTGGGCATTTTGCTTGAGAGCGGTATTGGCGATACCATGCGTCTTTCTCTGACGGCCGATCCCGTAGAAGAAGTCCACGTAGCATGGGAGCTTCTTGCAGCCCTTGGTATGCGTCGCATTAAGCCAGAGCTGGTGAGCTGTCCTACCTGCGGCAGGTGTGGCGTTGACATGATTCCTATTGCAGAAGAAGTTACCAAGCGCCTGGATGGCGTTCGTGCTCCAATTTCTGTAGCAGTCATGGGATGCGTTGTTAATGGACCTGGTGAGGCTAGGGGCGTTGACCTTGGTGTAGCCTGTGGCAAAGGTCAAGCAGTGTTGTTTGAAAACGGCAATCCTCTTAGAAAAGTGCCTGAAGATAAGATTGTTGATGAGTTATTCGCCGAAATTGAGAATCGTTTTGGCAAAAAATAAGTAAACTATACGTATTACTTCATATTGAAAGGAAACAACCTTGAAGCACTGGATGCGCATGTCTTCTTTGTATGCACCAACACTCAAAGAAGACCCAGCTGAGGCCGTACTTGCAAGTCACCGCCTGCTTCTTC
Source organism: Atopobium sp. (assembly GCA_018376005.1). Lineage (GTDB taxonomy): Bacteria > Actinomycetota > Coriobacteriia > Coriobacteriales > Atopobiaceae > Lancefieldella. The sequence goes on from JAHACE010000106.1 coordinate 1,249, forward strand.
GTGCAGGCATGATTAGAAAGACCGCTGCGGGCCTCTATTCTTATCTACCACTTGCATGGCGCTCTCTTTTAAAGATTGAGGCTATCATTCGAGATGAGATGGACGGTATTGGTGCTCAGGAGATTCTTGTTCCTATTATGACCCCCGCTGAGCTCTGGGAAGAGTCTGGTCGTTGGGATGTCTATGGTGATGAGCTCATGCGTATGCATGACCGTCATGATCGTCAGTTTGCTCTTGGCCCAACTCACGAGGAAACTTTCACTGATCTTATTAGAAACGAGCTCAAGAGTTATAAGCAGCTTCCTGTAACGCTCTATCAAATTCAGGATAAGTTCCGTGACGAGCGTCGTCCACGCTTTGGTCTTATGCGTGGCCGTGAGTTCATTATGAAAGACGGATATTCCTTCTCGGCAAATCAAGAGTCACTGCAAGAGTGCTATGACCAGGAGAAGGTTGCTTACCAGAACGTTTGCGACCGTACACGCCTGAAGGCTCTCCAGGTAGTTGCAGACTCTGGTCAGATAGGTGGAGACACCTCTGTTGAGTTTATGGCTCTTGCTGAGGCTGGCGAGGCAAGCCTGGTTTACTGCGATTGTGGCTATGCTGCAGATACTGAGGCAGCTGCTGCAAAGATTAATGTAGAAGAGCGTGAGTCTGGCAAGATGTGTGAGATTCATACTCCTGGTATTGGATCCATTGATGACGTTGCAGAGTTCCTCCACGTTTCACCTGCAGCAACCCGCAAAGCTCTTGCGCTTGTTGACGGAAATGGCAAGCCAGTTGTGTGCTTTGTTCCAGGCACTCATGAGCTCAACGAGGTAAAAGCTGAGCACGCGTTTGGTGAGTACCACATGATGACTGATGAAGAGCTAGAAGAGTATGGCCTCATCAAGGGCTTCATTGGCCCTGTCGGTCTACCTGAGGGTATCCGCGTTGTTGGAGACCTTTCCCTCGAGGATACTCAATGGTGGCTCTGTGGCGCTAACAAGGCAGACTACCACCTTGATCATGTTGAGCTTGGTCGTGACTTTGAGATTAACGAGTGGAAAGATCTGGTTACTTCTCAGGAGGGTGATATTTGTCCTGAGTGCGGTCTTCCTCTTCATGCCGCTCGAGGTATTGAGGTTGGCCAGGTCTTCCAGCTTGGCACCAAGTACTCTTCAGCGCTTAACGCTACCTTCACCGATGAAAACGGCGAGGATAAGCCTCTTGTTATGGGCTGCTATGGCATTGGTGTTTCCAGACTGCTTGCCGCTGTTGTTGAGCAATACAATGACGAGAAGGGCATCAAGTGGCCAGTCTCGGTTGCTCCTTATGAGGTTTCTGTTCTTTGCCTCTCTGACAAAGACCCAGAGATCTGGGATGCTGCAGGCGCTGTAGCTGACGCTTGCGTTGCTGCCGGTCTTGAGATTGTTGTTGATGACCGCGCAGAGCGTCCTGGTGTTAAATTTGCTGATGCAGACCTTATCGGCTTCCCATGGCAGGTAATTGTGGGCAAGAAGGGTGTTGCAAACGGCATTGCAGAAGTCAAAGAGCGCGCTACCGGAGAGCGCTTTGAGGTTGCCCTTGATGAGGTTGCCTCTTGGTTGGCAGAGAAGATTCTTCCAGAGCGCGAGCTTTAAAATATACAACCAATTAGAAAATTGTCGAGAAAAACAGAGCTTTGGTTTGCTATAGTATTTCCCGCACCACGTTCGGGGAATTAGCTCAGCTGGGAGAGCGCATGACTGGCAGTCATGAGGTCAGGGGTTCGATCCCCCTATTC
>JAHACE010000107.1 GCA_018376005.1 Atopobium sp.
CCTTGATGAGATCAATACCACAGCTCACCAGATGAAAGATCAGCCTCAGGAGCAGTGCGAATACTACTGCAATGAAGTTCTTCCTGCTATGGCCCGCCTGCGCAGCGCCGTTGACTCCATGGAGCTCATCTGCGGACACGACTGGTGGCCAGTTCCTAGCTACAACAAGATGCTCTTCTACGTCTAATTCTTCATCAGGGCTTCTTGGCGAGAAACCCGGTCTTCTCGCCACTCCATCTATACAGCAAAACGGCTCAGTTTACCTGGGCCGTTTTTTTGTATTCAAACTCTTACGATGTGACAAAAGTTATGCGTTGACCAACTTACTGTATGCAGCATGGACGTCTTCAAGCTTGATGAGATTGCCTTCAGCATCGGTGGGAGCAGGAGCTATCTGCATTGATTCACTTACTGCTGTCAAATTCAGACGATCCGCATACCAAGGCGTTGGTGTTCCCTCAATAACTGGCGAGAAGAACGAGTCCATTTCTCCCATGTGTTCAGCAGAATCTCGCTTAGTAATAAATTCCTGCCATAAATACGCTGAATACGTATGTTTTGACCCCTGACATACAAATGACCTTATCGTAGAGAAATAAGAAGTGCCTGGCAGAATAACTGAAAGATTATCAAAATCGTCTTTAGTAATTGCCCTATACGCAGCGCTCAGCGGACAAACACAAGCCCTGTACCCGCCAAATCCTGTGTCTCTAATAGCTTGATGGGTACTCTCAGAAAATGCGTCAACATTTTCAAACAAACTTTGGATAATTTGAGTGCCTTTATCTAGACCATACTGTCCTAAAAAGAGCGATTCAAACTTCTTGCCCGTATACGTAAGTGCGGGGTCAGGAATAACATACCTTCCACGCAGGCCTTCTGTAAGAAGATCGGTCCATTCGTGAGGACGCAAAATCTTTTTCTCATTAAGGCGTTCTTGATTTACCAGTAAAACCAATGGATCTACAGCGTAGGCGTACCAGTGTCCGTTGGCGTCAAAAAACTCAGGGCGCACGTACTGGTCTGTTGAAGAAACTTCAAACGGTTGACAATATGCGAAAGTCTCAAAATTTTGCATGAGAGCTTCGCTTGCCAAGAAAATGACATCGGGTTTCTCAAAACCCCAATCAGTACCAGATTTGGTATCAGAAGTTTCAGACTCCGAACTCTTACCAGAAGTATATGTTTGCTGAATAAACTCCTGAATTTCTTCCTCCGTTGCCTCACCCACCGTAACAGGCATAGAAAACATTCTTGAATATGTTTCTACCAGGGGCTTTACCGCTTCTTTGGAAGTACATAAAAGATTGAGGGAGCCCTCTCGTTGCGCAAGTTGAATAAGCGCTCGAGCATAGCCAGGAACCTTTGAGTTAGGACGTGGAGGAAGAAGCTCCTGCTGAACATAAGAAATTCCTGGACTCAAAACGTTTGCTACCGTAGCTATTACAGGTGCAGCAACCGCCGAGACAGCCAGGATAATAAATGAAGTTCTTGTAACAGAAGTGGCAGTTGGTGGAGTGATCTTCTCGTCAGGGTCTTTTGGTCCAAAAGTTTTATGCATCTTCTGGCGCAGACAATCTGGGATAAACTTCACACTACCTCCTTACCTGCTACATAATCCATCTGGTCAAACAGATTTTATCCAAAAAAAGCTTTTAGTCCAATCAGGATAAGCACTACACCACCGACCATCTCGGCGCGATCACCCAAAAGCGAGCCGAGTTTTTTACCAATGAACAATGCAATAGTGCAGAGGATAGCGGTAATAATGCCAAAGAGTGCCGAAGCAACCAAAATGTCTACGCTATGTGCCCTAAAACTTACACCAACAGCAAATGCATCAATTGCCGTAGCAACAGCTTGAAATACTAGCTTGCCATAAGAGAGTGTTGTAGCGCCTTGCTGAGCGTCTTGCTGAGCTTCTTCCTCATCTTCTTCAGAAGCATCTTCTTTGAGCGCCTTATAGCCGCTGTATAGCATGTTTAAACCAATGAAGCCAAGAATAACCAACGAGACAATACCTGCGTACTTCTCAATCAACTCTGCTGCAATGCCACCAACAAAATAACCGGCAAGAGGCATGCCAAACTGAAAGAGACCAAAGAATAGCGGCATACGCATAAGACGAGAAAACCTATGGTCATCAAAGGCAAAGGTGTTAGAGATAGTGACAGAAAACGCATCTGTTGCAAGCGCCACACCCAGCATTAAAATTTCAAGTAGACCCATGTGTCAGTTCCCAGGTATCATTAAATCTTGTAACACGAAGGAGAAATTTTAACGCCTGTAAGCTGTTTTAGGCTACTCTTATATTGAAAAACTACGAGGAGTCTTATGCCTGCTTTAATAACCCACTATCTGTTTGGCGCAGAGGTGGTTCATGATTTACCGCAAGAGCTTGTTGCAACTGATGCAGAGGTCAATGCATTCCTGCTTGGAAACCAGGGTCCTGATCCCTTCCTAGCACGTCATCTTGCCTGGCCAAACCACTCGCTTGCCTGCAATAGACTACATCGTCGTATGCATGCGGGTCATATTGTTGACGCGTTTCTTTCTATTCGCGATGGTGTTTCTCGCCTACCGCAGAGTGACATGCCCGCTGGTCGTGCGTTTGCGCTTGGCCTCTTAGCACACTACGCGCTGGATAGAATTGTCCATCCATTTGTGTATTCCCAGCAAGATGCATTGATTGAGGCGGAACCATCTCTCAAGAATGCCTACAGAGAGCTTCATCCAATCATCGAAACGGATTTGGATTCATACCTTCTTTGGCACATGCGCCACACTACCGTTGAGACGTTTCCACCAGCTGAGGTGCTTGAAGCCATTGAATCCACCAAACACGTTGGTGGCGCGCTTTTCTCGCAAGTAGCGCTTCAGGTATTTGACCTTAATGTTGGTGTTGGTGAGTACGAGAAAGCCCTCCAGGACTACGCTCGCATTTACCACACGGTAGAGCGCACTGATCCTAAATACACTACCAAGCTTCCTGACGTTTTA
>JAHACE010000108.1 GCA_018376005.1 Atopobium sp.
AACAGCAGAAACGTGAGTAACCACTGCATCGCAATACAGGTCTCGCAGAGCTGTAAAGCTGACCTGCGCCTTCTGGTCAACGGCGATGCGAGAAATGTCCACCTCGTTGATCTGGACGTTCACTTTCATCTGGGAAAGGTCCGCGATTGTAATCAGAGGACCGGCGTTGCCAGCACCTGGCGTGGACGAGCCAACCGAAGCGCCGTTCACCGCGTTCATCACAATAACCGTTCCGTCACAAGGAGCGGTGACTACGCGCTTATCTGCCTGGGCAATTGCGTCGTTATAAGCAGAACGAGCCTCCTCAAGAGCAATCTGGGCGCTCTCCAGATTTGCCTCTGCCGCTTCAACAGCCGCAGCAACGGACGCTACGTTTGCTTCTTGTCCGTCCTCGCCCGCCTCGGGGACACCGTTGCGTGCGGACGCTAGGGCTGAGCGAGCCTTACTGACCTCATTCTCAGCAGCTTTTACCTGCTGAGATGCCTTACGAACAGCCTTATCCAGCTCATCGTTCTTGATAGTAAAGAGCTTGTCACCCTTATGGACGTACGTGCCCTCAGAAACCTGAACGTCCTGAATAATGCCATCTACTTCGGGAGTTACCACGGTGGACGACACGGGCTTGATGGATCCAGACGCGGAAACAGAATCGCTGAACTCGCCGCGCGTGACAAACGTAGTGCTTGGCATCACGGTAGTGTTCTGGTTCTGGCCGCCCTGACACATAGGCAAAATTAACAACGCAACGAGAAGAACAAAGACTCCAGCAGCTATTCCTGCCTTAATAAGCTTCTTTTTACGACGAGCTTTGCGGTGACGTGCAAGACTCTCGTACGCCTCACGTGCCTCTGCATCTTCTTCGCTCTCACCTGGAGAAATAACGCCAATCTGTGAGCCTAAGTTAGCCGTCTGATCAGCAATTGTTGGCAACGTAGAGGCAAAGGCTGCCTGCTGATATCCTTCGGGTGGCGTGGGGATGTTAGGGACTCCGGCGCCTGTAGCGCCTGTAGCACCTGGAGCGCCTGTGGAGCCCGCACCGCCCGCATCGCCTGCAGTGCCCGCACCGGCCACATTTCCCTCGTTAGCTTCTTGTTTTGAACCGTGGTTGAAGTGAAGCATAGGCCCTCCGAAATCCATGCTTAAACACATAAGCAATCTCAGAAGAAATCGATTTGACCTTTTAGTTTATATAAAATTTTTCAACAGAAGTTAGTTTGCTTAAACAACTACGGCGAGCGGTATAAAAGTAACGGCCTGTGTCATCGAGCTACTTAAAATACAAGTGCGTGACCCTCGTAACTGTCCAACGTGTTTCTCGCCCCTATTGCACCACAAGCTCAAAGTTGTTATTTGATCGCTGAATGCTCCATTTTATCGATGTAGCGGAATTAACCAGCGAGAGATCATGTGAGACCAACAACAAAGCTCCTGGATATTCAGACAGTAAACGTTCAAGTGCTACGGTTGAACCAAGGTCCAAATAGTTAGTTGGCTCGTCCACTACGATAAGCTCTGGTAATTCGAGTATTCCCAGCGCAAGCATAAGCTTTCTCATTTCACCTGGACTGGTTGACTCACCTACAAGAATAAAATCAGGGTCGGAATTGAGTTGTGCCACAATAGACAACACTCTTCCACGCTGGGAGTTTGATAGCCCTTTGATTTTTCTTACTGTCTCTGTTTTTTGCAGTTCAGTTGGCTCTTGAGGAATATATAACATCCGCACATCGTCAGAAATACTTGAAATAATTTTCTTTATCAGCGTTGTTTTACCACAGCCATTATCACCAACAACACCAATATGATCCGTATTACCAATAAATAGCGGTGGGGTTTGTAGGCAGCTCTCTCCCATAAGAATGTTATTAGGTTCCATCCTCAACAGAACTTTTCTCTTACTTGCCTCACTATCCAACCAGATATTGGAATCGTATTGTTTCTCAACCCTAATACCTGTGGCTTTACCCGTTGCCTTCTCAAGTCTATCCCACATGCGTACAGCCAATTTTCCCGCTTTACCATCTTGGCTTGAAACTATATAGCCCCGCTTTTTTGCACGCGCATCACTGTCATGCTTGTCAATAGTTCTTCCACTTTTACGTGCCTGAACTCTAGAAGCCTCTTCTCTACGTCGCTGGGTTTCTCGCTCAAAGCGAGTCTTCTCTTTTTCGCCGCTTCCTTTGCGTGTAATGCGCTAGAACGTTCAAGCTCTACCTGTGAGGATGCCTGAGAATAATTACCAGATTTCATGTTTGCTGTACCGTCAGCTACAAACAAACATTGAGTACAGAGCTTGTCCAGCAACTCCCTATCATGTGAAATAAGCACCCCGATACCCTTGAACTGCGACAAGGCCGCAAAAAGAGCATGTTTTGTTGATACATCCACATGATTAGTGGGCTCATCGAGCACAAGAACGTCAGGTGATGCCCATAAAGCACACGCTACCTGGAGTCGTTTCTGCTGACCGCACGAAAGCGTCTCAAAACGCCAAGGCCAATCTTCTTCTAACAAAAGCTCTCGCCTCAGCTCAATTGCCACATCGTCATAGGCAACCGCAAAATCAAAAAGAGTAGCTGGGGCCTCCGTTGCATTTTGGGCACAATATGCCGAGAAAAGCGATGGACTTACAACTCCCCTGTCAGGTTGCAATAGACCACATACGATACGTGCGAGGGTTGTTTTTCCAGATCCGTTATTACCAACAAAGCCGGTCCATCCCTGTGGGAGTGTAATAGTCACATCATGTAAGGTAGGCTCCACCGCTGATGGATAGGTGTATTCAATATTTGAAAGATTAAGCTGCATGATACCTCGGTTCTGCCGAAGACCACGCGGAGTAGCATGCAATTATGCATATATAAGCAAAATCGTAGACAGCTGACATCTATCGTGATATTTTGTAAAAAAATATGTTACTGACAAAAAATAAGTAGCGATAATTTGGATTAGGAGTCTAAGTATGAGACATTTTAAGACCAATGATGTACGGCGGAACGTGTATCAACATCGCATGTTTGCCAACTAAGAACTTGGTGATTAACTCTCAAAGAGGAGTTAAGTATGAAGAAGCTTTCGAAACTAAGGAAGCTATGACAGCAAAACTACGCAACAAGAACTACCACAAGATAGCAGACCAAGACTTGGCAACTGTGCTTGATGCAAGTGCTGAATTTATTGATGATAAGACAATCAAGGTAACTGATGAATCAGGTACAGAAGAATTAACATTCGACCGTCTTTTCATTAATACTGGTGCCGAAAGTAATGTACCAAATATTGATGGCCTAAAGATTGACGATAAGATATTTACTTCAACTGAAATGCTTGCTAAAAAAGAACTTGCTAAGAATCTGGTTATTTTAGGTGGTGGACCAATCGGACTTGAATTTGCTTCAATGTACGCTGGCTTTGGCAGTAAAGTAACTGTAATTGAACCAATGCCAAGTATCTTGGGCCGGTTTGAACCAGAAATTGCTCAGGCAGCTAAGGCTGATATGGAAGCAGATGGCGTTACCTTCATGCTTAAGTCTTCTTTGACCAAGGTTGAAGAAACTGAAGCTGGTCTTAACTTAACTGTTGAAACCGAAGATGGTGTTAAGGACTTGCAAGCAGACGTGATGCTTGTGTCAGTTGGCCGCCACCCAGCCACTGCCGCCCTTCACCTAGAAAAAACCAGTCTTGAAGTTGGCCAAAGAGGCGAAATTGTCGTTAACGATAAGCTTGAAACCAGTGTTCCTAATATCTACGCTATGGGTGATGTTGCCGGTAGCTTGCAATTTACCTACATTTCGCTTGATGACTGGCGGATTATGGACAATCAACTCTTTGGTGACAAGACTAGAACTAAGAAGAATCGTCCAGTTTTTGCTAACTCAATCTTCATTAAGCCAGCAATTTCTTCAGCTGGACTAACTGAAAGCGAGTTAAAGGCCCAAGGTAAAGCTTACAAGGTCTTAACAATGCCTGCAGCTGGTGTGCCAAAGGCCCAAGTCATCGGCAACCCAAGAGGCTCATACAAGGCTTTGATTGACCCAGAAACTCACGAAATCTTAGGTGCTACTATTTACGCTGAAGAAGCTTACGAAACTATCAATGTCATTACTTTAGCAATGCAGCACCACTTAAAGGCTGAAGACTTGCGTGACCAAATTTACAGTTTTTTTGTATGGGCCTAGAATAAAAAGTGTACAAGTTAAATAGAGACTCTGATTTAGCATAATTAAGGAAGTAGTTACTGAGACTGGGGAGTTTGGCCGTGGCTCTGGTAATTTTGCCAGCGATAAGGACAAGGAGATTGCACGACTAAAGCGTCAACTTCGTGACGCTGAAGGAGCGATCGAAGTATTAAAAAAATCAATCGGGATTCTGAGCAAGTAACTCCCGAAAAGGTATACCAAGAAATGGACGTTCAGCACGCTTTGGAATCCCACCCTTCCATCAATGGTATGTGTGATTATGTTGGAATCTCAAGAAGTGGTTACTATCAACGAGAAAATCGTCATAATCACCAATCACCGCGAAAGCTTCGGAAGAAGTTTATTCAAGGTGAAATTAAAGCAATTTGGATCAAAAGCCTTTGTATTTACGGTGCCGGCAAAATCACCCAAGAACTTCGCTCAAAAGGATATAAGATCGCTGAACGAACTGTTGGTAAGTATATGCGTGAACTTGGCATTCACGCCGTTTACCTAACCCCTTGGACGACTACCACTCGCAATCTTGAGCTGTAAGGCACGTATCAAGAAGATAGCCGTTCTCCTTATCCCACTTAGAGAGCCCTCGATAATAGAAAGACTTCATTTCGTCAGTAATTACGAACGGGACAACGTCATGAGCAAGACATTCTTTAAGCATAATCAACCTACCAACACGTCCGTTGCCATCTTGGAACGGATGAATGCGCTCAAAGCGAACGTGGTAATCAACAATATTTTCAAAAGAATGGGAGCTGTTTGAGTTATAAGCCTTTAACAGCGATTTCATCTCTTTAGCAACATTTTCTGGAGGAGTGGTTTCTCGCCCACCTACCTCATTTGGTGAGCGTTTGTAATCTCCAACAGCAAACCAATCTTTTACAGAATCTGTAGTTCCCGTTTTTAGAATGCGGTGGAGTTCTTTGATGATGATCTCTGTAAGAGGGTCTTTTGCGTGGTCAATCACGTAATCGATAGCGCGGAAGTGGTTCTGAGTTTCTACAATGTCATCAATATGAACAGGATTTTCTTCAACGCCGATAGTAGCCGTTTCAAAAATCATGCGTGTCTGATCGAGGGAGAGCTTGCTTCCCTCAATGTGATTAGAGTTATAGGTAAGCTCGACCTGGAGCTTATGGTAAATACCGCCCTTTATTTTTGAGGTCTTTTCTTCAATCAAGCGCGAAAGCAGCGGACTTGTTGACGATGTTTTGGCATTTTTTCGAGAAGGTTTTACTGCATCGGCTGGAATGTTCCAAGTTTTTCCCACGAGAAAAGCGCCTGGCACGCGGCCATTAGCGCAGTAATTGCGCACACTTCTCTCGGATATGCCCCAGAGCTCAGCAATCTCTGCCGCAGAAAGAAATCCCATTAAGCTTCACCTCCCTATCGGCAAAAACTGGTGAGATTATTATAGCAAAGGAGACTGTTTATTGCCGATATCGGCAAAATTCAAAATCACAGCTAGTTCCATGACACGACCTTCTTCAATATCACGCTCTAATTGATCGTCCAGCAGTCGTAAACCCCAAAGATATTTAGCAACATTTGTGCTGTTACATTTAGGACATACGGGGTTATCTGAACTCTGCTTTTCCATTGGTACTCCCATCTCACGATGCCTACTAAAAGACCACGCGTTTATAGAAATACCAGTCTACGTAAACATATAAAAAAATACTGTCCACTGAAATGGACAGTATTTGAGGTTGAATATTTATAGTCCCTAACACACGGGATTGCCATACTCGCGCAACATAGCATCACGGTTAATAATCCATTGCTTACCATACTTGCGAGCATCCACGCCTGGAACTATCTTGCCGTACGCAACAGCCTTACGCAGAGTGGACTCGCTTAAACCCCAAAGCTCGCTAGCATCTGAAAACGAAATGAGTCCATCAAAGGGCGTCACGACCTCGATTCCGTTCTCCCACAACTCGTCACAAGAGAGATCAAGATCATCGTTCCAGATAATACCGTAACCTCCCTGATCAACCCCTACGTCTCTGAACAGCGACTCGTCTTTCAGAAGCTTAAAAGCCGAAAAACGCCTCATGAGCGGAGCTACATCGTAGATTTTTGTGGTGCCGTTAGTAAACTGAATGCTCAACTTTAAGCCAGTCAAGGCAGAGACATCTTTTACCTGATGAAATTTCATAATCTACCTCCTTTAGACGAGCGGATTGATTTTCTTAAATTCTTATTCCTTCCCTATTTTCTCTCACGAAATATAAGATATCACGATATCGTGATATTCTCATAATTCATTATTAAAAAACTCCTCGCATCGTGAGCGAGGAGTTAATAAATAATTTGGCTGAATAATAAAGATATGTTCTACCTGTCTCTATTCTCACTCTTTTACGTTCATTTGCTGTTGTGCCATTCCAGTCAACTCCAATTGGGTCGTCGGCTTTATCTTTGACTACCGGAACAGCTTTCACTTGCAATCTACCAAGGGCACGTCCTTGGTAGATTGTCTGCTTGCTATCAGTCCTGTCACCACCAAGGGACGCGCGTTGAATCGATGCAGTAGGCTCATAAAAGCAAATGAAGGCTAAAGCGCCCATTCAAAATCAGCCTCATACAGGCGAGTATCGAAAGGAGGCATTGCCCTCCTAGAATGCCCTTCCTTCCTGCATAAATTCAGGAATGTTAGCATGAATGATGCCATCCCTTTGTTGGATAACATCGCCTCGCGTCAACAGGTACTTGGGATAGTTGTCCATTATCTGGGCGAAGGGGCGATACTCGCGCTCCTCGGTGGCCCGGTCGGCCATGATGGTCATTGCGACCTGAACGTACGCGTAGCCCATCTCGGGGTTTCTGAGGATGAAGTCACATTCCAGCTTTCCAATGCGACCGACACTGACCTTGCAACCCTGCGAGAGAGCGTAGCGATAAACGATGTTCTCAAGGACGGGTCCGTAGTTGATGCGGTTATCGGTGTTGAGGGCAAAGTAGAAGCTCAGGTCCGCCAGGTAGTACTTTTGCTCGCCCCGCAGTGATTTTCGGGACTTCAGGTCGAAGCGGGAGCACTTGCTGATGATCTTCGCATCTTCGAGAATCTGGAGGTATCTCGCTAGCGTTTCGCGCTTGACCTTCACACCCTGTTTGCTCTCGAGGTCGGATTGGATGTTCGCAAGCGACATGGTGGCGCCGAAGTTGTTGATGACGTAGTCGCGCACATGGTTGAACACGGAGACGTTCTTGATTTTCACACGCCTGCGGATGTCCTTCTCGAAGATTTCCTGGATTACCGCAGCAACGTAGGCGCGCTTGTCGGCGAGCCGAGGGTAATCCATCGCTTTCGGGAAGCCGCCCTCGAGGATATACGCATCGAACTCCGCGACCGGATTCGGGTTCACGGGTAGTCCCAAGAAACGCTTCATCTGGCAATACTCGCCAAAGTCCAGCGTCTGCATCTCGAATTCGATGTAGCGGCCGGTTAGTTTCGTGGCCAGCTCTCCTGAAAGCAGATAGGAGTTCGATCCGGTGATGAAGATGGAGAAGCCACCCTCAGTGCGAAACCCATTGAGCACGTCTTCGAAACCATCGACGTTCTGTACCTCGTCGATGAAAAGGTACTTCGTCCCCGAGATAGCGAGCAAGGGTCTGATGAGGTCCTCAAGCTGCTCTGGAGCCTTGACAGACCGGTACCCGTATCGGTCTAGGTCGAGAAAAACGATGTGCTCGTCATCGACGCCTTCGGCCCTCAGCTCTTCGGCGATGCACTGCATGAGGCAGGACTTGCCGCAGCG
>JAHACE010000109.1 GCA_018376005.1 Atopobium sp.
CGTTCTTGCTCATCTCATTGCAGAAAAGGCGCGAGAAATTCAGTCAACCTCCTATATTCATGCAAACAAGCAGGTCTATTACTTCTCCCTTGAGTTCCTTCTAGGACCACTGCTTGAGAATTACCTGCTCAATCTTGGTATTACCGACGTTGTTGCAGAGGGCCTTAAAGAGATGGGTACCTCTCTTCATGAGCTTGCCGCTCAGGAGGTAGACCCTGGCCTTGGCAATGGTGGTCTGGGTAGACTTGCCGCGTGCTTCCTGGACTCCATGGCACATGAGGGAATGGCTGGCTTTGGTAACGGCATGAGATACCGCTACGGCCTCTTTCGTCAGGAAATTAAGGATGGACGCCAGGTAGAGCGTACTGATAACTGGCTGGCAAATGGATATCCATGGGAAGTCAGAAAAGACGATTCCAGCGTACTAGTGCGCTTTGGTGGCACCGTTGTAAGGCATGAAGACGAGAATGGCAACTTCTGGTTCTCGCAAGAGGGTGGCCAGGTAGTAAGGGCTGTTCCATACGATGTGCCTATTGTTGGCTATGGCGCAAAAACCGTAAATAAGCTGCGTCTTTGGTCTGCAGAACCAGCAGAGGAAGACTTTGATCTTGATGCTTTTAACGCCGGCGATTATGCACGTGCTAATAAGTTCCGCTCTGACATTGAGGCAATTTCAACCATTTTGTATCCAAATGACTCTGGTGAGCACGGACGCATTCTTCGCTTGAAGCAGGAGTACCTGTTTGTCTCCGCTGGTCTTCAGACCATTCTTCGTGCTTACAAGGATAAGTACGGTGAGGATTGGGACCACTTTGCAGATCACGTCTGCATCCACACTAACGATACGCACCCAGCAATGTGCGGACCAGAGCTTATGCGTCTGCTTGTCGATGACCATGGCGTTGACTTTAACAAGGCATTTGATATCGCGAGAAACGCAATCTCTTATACCAACCACACCGTTATGCCTGAGGCTCTTGAGAAGTGGCCTATCAACACCTTCCGTGAGCTGCTTCCCCGCCTGTATATGTTTATTGATGAGGTTGATCGCCTCTATAAGGAGCAGCTGCTTGCTGACTCTAACGGCAACACCGATCTTCTCGCCTCAACAGCTGTGTTGTGGGATAACACCGTTCGTATGGCTAACCTCTCTATTCTGTTTAGCCACTCGGTCAATGGTGTCTCTGACCTGCACACTAACATTTTGAAGCAGAGTGTTTTGAAGGATTTCTACAAGCTTCGTCCAGAAATATTTAATAACAAGACTAACGGCATCTGCCACCGTCGTTTCTTGGCACAGGCTAATACCGCTTACGCAAAGCTTATTACTGAGGCTATCGGTACCGGCTGGCTTGATGATGCCAATGAACTTCAGAAGCTTTCTGCTTTTGAGAATAATGCTGAGTTCTTGGACAAGATGGACGCTGCAAAGAAAGAAGAAAAAGAGCGTCTTGCTGCATACGTCAAGAAGACAACCGGTGTTGAGATGGATACCAATACCATCTTTGATACGCAGGTAAAACGCTTCCATGCATATAAGCGTCAGCTGCTTAATGTCTTTAAGATTTTGTATCTCTACAACCGCATGCTTGATGACCCAAGCTATAAGCCAGCTCCAACAACCTTTATTTTCTCGGGCAAGGCTGCTCAGAGCTATACCTTTGCAAAGGAAGTCATTCGACTTATTCACTCCGTTGCAGACGTGGTTAACAACGACGAGCGCATTGAGGGTCGTCTGAAGATTGTCTTTATTCCAAACTTTGCTGTTTCAAATGCACAGCTTATCTATGCTGCATCTGATATTTCAGAGCAGATTTCAGTTGCTGGCGCAGAAGCTTCTGGTACCTCAAACATGAAGCTTATGATGAATGCGGCTCTGACCCTTGGAACCTATGACGGTTCAAATATTGAGATCTCTGAGCTTGCAGGACCAGAGAATATCAAGATTTTTGGTCTTCGTGCAGACGAGGTCCAAGAGGTATATGCTTCCGGCACCTACTTTGCACAAAACCTGCTTAACCAGAACCCAACGCTGGCTCGCATTGTAAATATGCTGACCGATGGTTCGTTGAGCCGACTCTCTGGCAACTTTGAGTCGATTCACGACTATCTGCTGATCAACAATGATCCTGACCTGGTGCTTATTGACTTTGACGCCTACGTGAAGGCATGGGAAGAGCTTACTCAGTCCTATGCAGATCGTCGTAGCTGGAATGCTCGCGCACTTCACAATACTGCAAACTCTGGTTTCTTCTCGGCTGATAGAACTATCAGGGAGTACATGGAAGATATTTGGCACGTGTAAGGATCTGCGTTTAGGTTCAATCGTCGTAAGACGTTGAGAATAAAGACCTCTGTTGGGGAGAGAGGAGATTTGGATATGAGCAAAAGGGAATGTCTTGCAATGCTACTTGCAGGAGGACAGGGAAGCCGCTTAGGTGCTCTGACCTCAAAAGTAGCTAAACCTGCTGTCTCGTTTGGTGGCAAGTTCCGCATTATTGACTTTGCATTATCCAACTGCGCAAATTCAGGAATTTCTACGGTAGGTGTTTTGACACAGTATCGTCCTTATTTGCTGCACTCTTACGTGGGATCAGGTAGTGCTTGGGACCTTGATGAGCGCGGTGGTGGAATTTCAATTCTGCCTCCCTTCGCAACACAGTCTGGTGGTGCATGGTATGCGGGAACCGCAGATGCTGTCACCCAGAATATTGGTTACATTGAGCAGAATAACCCTGATTACGTACTAATTCTCTCTGGCGATCAGCTTTACCGTATGGACTACGGCGAGATGCTCGCCTGCCATAAGAAGAATAACGCAGACCTCACCATTGCCGTCATGCCTGTTCCTTGGGAAGAGGCCTCTCGCTTCGGCATCATGTCCATTGATGATGAGGATAGGATCACCAAGTTTTCCGAGAAACCCAAAGAGCCAGAGTCCAACCTGGCGTCCATGGGAA
>JAHACE010000110.1 GCA_018376005.1 Atopobium sp.
CATGGACGAGAAGGCAGTTAACTACCTCTTTGTCACCCCTGGTGGAAACATCTATCACTCCGGCGACTCTCACTACTCCATTTACTTTGCTAAGCACGGTAAAGACATCGCTCAGGAGTTTGGCGGCGTAGACGTCTGCTTTGGCGCTTATGGCTGCAACCCAATTGGTATCCAGGACAAGATGGAAGCAACCGATATGCTCCGTATGGCTGAGGCTCTTCAGTCCAAGGTTGTTATCCCAATTCACCACGATGTTTGGACTAACTTCCAGGCAGATGTCCAGGAGATTAAGGTTCTTTGGGAGATGCGTAAGGACCGTCTTGACTACAAGTTCCACCCATTCTTCTGGGAGGTTGGCGGCCACTACACGTATCCACAGGATAAGGACCGCTTTGCTTACCATCACGACCGTGGCTTCCATGATTGCTTCGATCACGAGCCAAACGTTCCATTCCGTAGCGTTCTCTAAGGAGCAGTCTCTATGATGCTTAAAGAGCTTCGCGATGAAGTGTATGAAGCAAACATGGACCTGCCAAAGCATGGCCTGGTAGTATTTACCTGGGGAAATGCTTCTGGGCTTGACCGTGAGCGTGGCCTGTTTGTTATCAAGCCATCGGGCGTTTCCTATGAGGAGCTCAGCCCAGAGAATCTGGTCATCTGCGACCTAGACGGTAACGTTGTTGAAGGTGAGATGAACCCATCTTCCGATACTCCAACTCATGCATGCTTGTATCGTGCATGGGGCGATAAGATCGGCGGAATTGTTCACACTCACTCAACCCACGCTGTTTCTTGGGCACAGGCAGGACGCTCTATTCCTTGCTATGGCACCACACATGCAGATTATTTCTACGGAGATATTCCTTGCGTGCGCAGCCTTACTAAGGACGAGGTAGAAAGTGCCTATGAGCTTGAGACCGGAAACGTTATTGTTGAGGGCTTTGCTAACTTGGACCCCATTGCGGTTCCTGGAACGCTCCTTCACAACCACGGTCCTTTCTCTTGGGGTAAAGACGCAATGGCTGCTGTGTATCACGCAGTAGTTATTGAGGAGGTTGCTAAGATGGCAACACTCACCGAGCTCAATAACCCTAAGGTTCAGGAGGCACCACAGTACCTTCAGGACAAGCACTACATGCGCAAGCATGGTCCAAATGCCTACTACGGACAGGGTAATCACTAAAGCCTGTTCAGTGAGTAGAATCTGTTTCAGTCAGGCGGTCTTTTTAAGGCCGCCTGTTTTTAAAAGGAGAAGATATGTCCAAGTATCAGCTAGGACTTTACGAGAAGGCCACTCCAACTGATCTTTCTTGGGAAGAGCGCCTCATCGTAGCAGGAGAGTCTGGCTTTGATTATGTTGAGATCTCCGTTGATGAGTCTGACGCTCGTCTTTCTCGCCTTGAGTGGACTGGTGAGGAGCGTGTAGCAGTTCGTCAGGCAATGGTAAACTCTGGCGTTCGCCTGGGCTCTATGTGCCTTTCTGGTCACCGTAAGTATCCTTTTGGTTCTCGCGATCAGGCTACTCGTGAGCGTGGCCTTGAGATTATGCAGAAGGCGCTTGACCTTGCAGGCGACCTGGGACTTCATACCATCCAGCTTGCTGGCTATGACGTGTACTACGAGGACGGCGCAGAGGATACGCGTAAGTACTTTGAGGAGAATTTGGCAAAGGCTGTAGAAATGGCTGCTCAGGCGGGCATTGTTATGGGTTTTGAGACCATGGAGACTCCTTTTATGGATACGGTCGAGAAGGCCATGCACTACGTAAAACTTATCAACAGCCCTTACCTTGGTGTGTATCCCGACGCTGGTAACCTCACCAATGCATCGTTTATTTACGGCAACACCGTTGCTGACGATATTGCTTTTGGTGCAGGCCATATCTTTGCAGCTCACCTCAAGGAGACTGTTGCTGGTGCGTATCGCGAGATTCCATTCTCTACCGGCACCACTGACTACGAGGGAGCTCTGTCGCAGCTTGTTCCTCAGGGTGTCAGGCGCTTTGTTGCAGAGATGTGGTACACCGGCAACGAGAACTGGAAAGAAGATCTTGTCTTTGCTTCCACCTACGTTCGCAGCAAAATTGATAAGGCGTTTGAGGGGTAAACGGCCTTTTTGCACTTGTTTTGGGTTTCTCGCCACAGACGGTACATAAGAATCTGTACAATGTGGATGAGCTCTTTCTTAGTACGACGTACGTTTCCAAACTCGTTTAGGTTTGTACAGGAAAGGATTACACATGAAGTTCTTTATTGACACGGCAGATATCGATGAGATTTCTGAGGCTCTTAGCTGGGGCTGTTTAGCAGGTGTTACTACCAACCCATCGCTGTATGCAAAGATTGGCGGATCTGCGCAGAGAGCCTTGCCGCTACCCATCAGCTTGCTTCTGAGGGGATTCGCGTCAACATGACACTGATTTTCTCGGCACCTCAGGCTCTTCTTGCGGCAAATGCTGGTGCTCGTTATATTTCGCCATTTGTTGGTCGTTTTGATGACATCGGTGAGGACGGCATTGAGCAGCTGGGAACCGTTGTTTCGTGCATTGAGAACTATGCATGGGATAAAAATGTTGATCACACCGTAGAGATTATTACGGCTTCTGTCCGTACGCCTAACCACGTGACTCAGGCAGCTCTGCTTGGTGCTGACATTGCAACCGTTCCATTTGGAGCTTTGAAGAAATGTCTGAAGCACCCTCTGACCGACGCCGGTCTTAAGTCTTTTGAGGCAGACTGGGAAAAGGTTAAGGCTCAGCAATAAATAGTGATTGTGGTACGCCCAGCCTCGGTTGGGCGTACTTGTTTTACGTGCCTGTTCGTGTACCGTTTAGGCGGCGTTTAGGCACCTATTTTGAGAGGATGAGAATGGGAACAACTGCATTACCCGAGCGCAACCTCACTGATGATGAGCTCAAGCTTGCAGCTAATACGTTGAGACGCGATGTCATTGACATGCTCGAGAAGAGCAAGTCAGGTCATCCCGGCGGCTCACTGAGTGCGGCAGATATTGTGGCCACATTGTTCTTCTCGGGAGTGATGAAGTACAACCACAACAACCCAGAGGACCATACCGAGGATAGGTTCTTCCTGTCCAAGGGTCACGTGGCTCCTGTGCTGTATGCTGCGTACCACCTGCTTGATTGGCTCCATGACGAGGATATGGTTACTCTCCGTCAGCTTGGTAGCCGTCTGCAGGGTCATCCAGACTGCCACGCATGTCCTGGTATTGAGGTTTGCTCTGGCTCTCTTGGTCAGGGTCTCTCGGTAGCGGCAGGATGCGCTCTGGGACTTTCTATGGACGCTTTGGCAAGCGGCGAGCGCGCCAAGAAGGTATTTGTCCTTCTGGGCGACGGCGAGCTGCAGGAGGGCTCTAACTGGGAGGCATGCATGTTTGCGGCCCACCAGAAGTTGGATAACCTCATTGCCATTGTGGACCTCAACAATCTGCAGATTGACGGCCACGTAACCGACGTGTGCTCTCTTGGCGATATTGACGAGAAGTTCCGTTCTTTTGGCTGGAACGTGCTGCGCGTTAACGGTCACGAGGTCACCGAGGTGCGTCAGGCCCTTCTCGCCGCACGAGATGGTCGCGAGGCAGGAAACACTGCACCTACCGCGATCATTTGCCAGACCGTCAAGGGCAAGGGCGTCTCATTTATGGAGGATAAGGCTTCCTGGCACGGAAACGCCCCTTCAGCCGAGCAGGCCGACCTTGCGCGAGAAGAACTTGATGCAGCAAGAGAGCTTCTTTTGATTGATCTTCAGGGTGAAGGTAAGGAGGTTGCCAATGTCTAGAGCAACTCGTGAGGCATACGGTCAGACTCTTGTTGAGCTGGTAAACGAGGGTCACGACATTGTTGCTGTTGACGCAGACCTTGCTGGCTCCACTAAACTTGCCGACCTCCAGAAGGCTTTCCCACAGCGCATGGTCGACGTGGGAATTGCTGAGCAAAACATGGTGGGCGTTGCGTCAGGACTGGCGCTTACAGGACGTACTGTGTTTACCGGCTCGTTTGCCGTGTTTGCAACCGGACGCGCTTACGACCAGATCAGAAACACCGTTTGCGACTCTGGTCTTAACGTGAAGATTTGTCCTACGCACGCAGGCATTACGGTAGGAGAGGACGGCGCTACTCACCAGTCTCTTGAGGACATTGGCATGATGCGTGCCCTCCCTCAGATGCGCGTGCTTGTTCCTGCAGATTACAACGCTACTAAGGCTGCGCTTAGGCTCGCTGCCGAGGCCGATGGTCCCTTCTACGTGCGCATGGGTCGTCACAAGGTTGTCGACATCTACGACGAGTCCTTCAAGGGCGGTCTGCCTTTTGCAAACGTCCTGCGTGAGGGTACAGACGTTACGATTGCTGCCTGCGGTGTTGAGGTTGCTCAGGCACTTGCCGCAGCAGACTTGCTGGCAGAGGAGAAGATCTCTGCCGAGGTCATTGACGTGTTCTCCATTAAGCCTTTGGACGAGGAAGTTATTTTGGCTTCTGCCGAGAAGACCCGTCATGTAGTAACCGTTGAGGAGCACAACGTGGCAACAGGCCTTGGAGCTGCAGTTGCTGAGCTTCTGGCCGAGCAGCTACCTACGCCAATGCGCTTTGCTGGTATGCGCACCTTTGGCACGTCCGCTCCTGGCGACGTGCTGCTCTCGCACTTTGGCCTGGACGCCGAGGGCATTGCTGCGCGCGTCAGGGAGTTTCTGCTCTCGTAGCCACGCGTGCGAGAGCTGCAACGGCAACGCCGCAGGTCAGTGGCGCGTGCGAGCGCAACGACGGCAACGCTGCAGGTCAGTGGCATGTGCGGTTCGCAGGTTGCAAGTGATTTCTACCCGGTATCCATTTCGTGTGGATGCCGGGTTTCTTGTGCGGATACGCTGCTAGTGGACGGGTTTCTCGCCAGGTGGGCGGTGCGAGCCCGGAGTGAGCCTGCTGCGCGCCTGATGCGCGCCTGATTTTCTCGCCATGTCTGAACGATTTGCCGGAAAAGTACACCATATCTGAGCCATTTGCCGGTTTTTCTCGTCATGTCTGAGTAAATTT
>JAHACE010000111.1 GCA_018376005.1 Atopobium sp.
TTACGTTATCACGTGAGGCGAGAATAGCAAAATAGCTGCATAACAGCTACAATAACAGCCCAATTGAAAAGTTATCAAACCTGTTCGTGGGACGTCGCGGCAAGCGCACGGCGCTGCCGCACGACGCGCCTCATCCAGCAAGGTTTGGTGTAACCCGCATGCGTTTGCATGTGGGTTTAGCGGCATGGCGGGAGACTGTGTGTTTATCAATAGAGTTGCAGCTCAGCTACTGAGCGCGCCCGAGCTAGAGAAGCTGAAGCGAGAGCTTTCGCGTGGATCTGACGCCACGCTGTCCCTCTCGCAAAGCGCTCGCCCGCTGATGCTAGCTGCACTTTGGGCGCAGAACCCCCGCCCGTGCGTGCTGGTTGTCGCGGGTGAGGACGCCGCGGATCGCACGGCGCGCTCACTTGCAGCGTGGCTGGGAAACGACGCCGTGCTGCGCTATCCCAACCGCAAGGATCGCCCCTGGTCAGACACCACGCCTGACGACGCCCTTATTGGAGCCAGGTGTCGCGCCATCGCCAAGCTCTCTGCTGGCGAGAAGGTCATTGTAGTTGCAAGTGCTCACGCGCTGATGCGCAGAGTTCCCCCTGTTGGTTCGGGTTATTTTCTTCCAGCGACGTTCACCGTTGGCGACGACGTCCCCTTTGAGGACGTGGCCTCGCTGCTCGTCGGCATGGGATACGCCGATACGGGTGAGGTAGATGCTCCTGGCACCTTCCACATTCACGGCGATACGGTTGATATCTTCCCAGCCCAAGCTACAAGTCCTGTACGCATTGAGTTCTTCGGAGACGAGATTGATCGCATCAGGCGCATGGTGGCAGCAACCGGACAGACTATCGGCGCCATTGATGAGGTTACCGTTGCCCCAGCTAGAGAGCTTGCGTTTACCAAAGAAACTATCCACCGCGCAGAAGAAGCGCTCTACACGCGCGCGCAAGAAAACTCTGCACTCGCTGCTGACCTGGAGCTTATTCAGCGCGGAGCTCAGGCTCCTGCACTTGAGCGCTATCTTCCTGTGTTGTACGGAGGTACTGCCAGTCCGCTTGAGCACATCTCTTCAAAGACGCTGGTAGTCCTTGCGGAGCCACGCTCGCTATTTGACGACTGTCAGCGTGCCTTTGACGAAATTTCTGCATCTGCAACAGCATCAAAAGTGAAACTAGATGGTCTGTATACAGATCCCAAGGCCATGGACTTTGGCTCGCAGCAGCGCTTGTCCTTCTCGTCACTTTTGCGCACGGGAGCTGCGGTAACGTCGGAGCTTTCTGTGGTGCAGCCATCCATTGCAGGCTCGGATACAAAGCTTTTGGGTCGCGTAAGGCAGTTGGTGCAAGACCGCGATGCCGTGGTATTTGCGGTTCCAGACCGTGCTGCTCGAGAGCACCTCAAGCTGCTTTTCTCGGATGAGTCCATTCCGTTTGAGGAGTCGCTGGGCACGGCGCTTGAAAACGAGCCTGATAAAAACGGTGCTTATGCGCCACTCAAGCGTGGTCGCGTCACGTTTACCGACGCACCTGTTCCCGCCGGAATCATTATCCCTACAGCTAATCTAGCAGTGCTTTCTGTCTCGGACTTGACGGCCAGGAGCGCACGCAATAAGAAGCGCTCCAAACGTATTGACCCCACAACGGTGACGTTCCCGTTTAAGCCGGGCGACTACGTTGTCCATGCAACGCACGGTATTGCGCACTTTACGGACATCGTGCGTCAAGAAGTTGCAGGTAGAGAGCGTGACTACTTCCTGCTTGAGTATGCCAATGATGATAAACTCTATGTGCCTCTGGAGCAGGTTGACCGCATTACGCGTTATGTAGGACCTGACGGCAACAATCCACGCCTGACCAGGCTTAACACGGCAGATTGGTCGCGCGCCACTAACAAGGCAAGAAAGTCTGCCAAGAAACTGGCGTTTGACCTGGTAGATCTCTATACACGTCGCGCTTCAGTGCCGGGTTATGCGTTCTCACTGGATACTCCTGCTCAGGAAGAGATGGAGTCCAGCTTCCCGTATCAGCTGACGCCAGACCAAGAAAGCGCTGTTGCAGACATTAAACTGGACATGGAAGCGCGCAAACCTATGGACCGCTTGCTTTGCGGAGACGTGGGCTTTGGCAAGACAGAGGTGGCGCTGAGAGCTGCATTTAAGGCATGCCAGGATGTTCGTCAGGTTATGATTTTGTGCCCAACTACCATCTTGGCTCAGCAGCACTACGAGACGTTTTTCTCGCGATTTGCTCCGTTTGATTTGAAGGTAAGCGTGCTTTCGCGTTTTGTGACTCCTGCTCAGCAGAGAAAAGCGCTTGAGGGATTTGCGGACGGAACCGTAGATGTGCTGGTAGGAACTCATAGGTTGCTCTCAGCTGACGTCAATCCGCACGACTTAGGTTTGGTTATCATCGACGAAGAGCAGCGCTTTGGCGTACAGCACAAAGAGCAGCTCAAAAACATGCGCGAGCAGGTAGACGTGGTGACGCTCTCGGCAACGCCAATTCCGCGCACCATGCAGATGGCTATGAGCGGCGTTCGTGACATGAGCCTGATTCTGACACCGCCACCTGGCAGAAAGCCTGTTCAGGTTATGGTGGGCGAGTACAACCCGGATCTTGTTTCCGCAGCTATTAGAAGTGAGCTGGAGCGAGAAGGACAGGTGTACTACGTGTCCAACCGCGTGACCACTATTGATGAGGCAGTGGCTCGCGTGGAGGAAGCTGCGCCGGAGGCTCGCGTGGGTGTGGCTCACGGCCAGATGAGCGCTCGTGAGGTAGAGAACGTCATGCTCGCCTTCCAGGAGCACGAGATTGACGTTTTGGTGGCCACCACCATCATTGAGTCCGGCATTGACAACTCGCACACTAACACGCTGATTATCGAGGACTCACAGCGCCTGGGACTGGCTCAGCTGTACCAGCTCAAGGGCCGTGTTGGTCGCGGTAGGCAGCAGGC
>JAHACE010000112.1 GCA_018376005.1 Atopobium sp.
GTACTGCAGAATCTCGTCAAGACCACGCAGGTTATCAAGGGTAACCGTAGAAAGGTTACCAGCAAGATCTCTTGCCTCAGCAGAGTCTTGCTCGGAGCGCTTAGACATAGCAAGCGGAATTGCTACGCCAACAATCAGATAAGAAACAAGTGCAATAACACCCAAAATCCAGTTGGCAGTACCTGCAATAAACCACACCATTACAATGCAGAACACAACCGCAATGCAGATAGGCGAGATAGTGTGTGCGTAGAAAACCTCAAGCAGCTCAATGTCTGAGGTGATAACACTCATCAGGTTACCTTTATTTTTGACCTCAAGCTTTGCAGGGGCAAGCTTTCTGAGCGCCGTGAACACACGGTCTCGAATAAGCGCAAGTAGTTTAAACGCAATAAAGTGGTTGCACTCCTGCTCGGCATAGCGCAGCAGACCGCGGACCAGGGCAAACAAAAGCATGCCGCCAAAAAGCAACACCATAGGAGAAGATGAAGCAAAGCCCATAGCGCTGAGCAGCGCATATGCTCCAAAAATGCTGATGAACGTGGCGGCAAGGTTACCCAAAACGCCCATCAAAATTGCAAGTATCATAAAGCCAGCCAGCGGACGAACCAGCCCCACCAGTCTCAACATAATGGTGAGCGCACTACGGCGAGAAGTACGTGCAGTTGTGGCGCTGTTCTTAACTTCTGTTTTCATTACGCCTCAACTCCTTTCACATAATTCTCAAGTTCTGTCTGTGCCTGCGTCATTCGTTTGTACTCGTCATTTGTTGCAAGCAACTCTTGGTGCGTTCCACTTCCAACAACGCGACCATGCTGCATAACAACAATCTGATCAGCATTTTTAACGTTTACTAAGCGGTGAGAAATTACCAGCACCATCTTTGTCTGAGCAAGCTGGTGAACCTGCTGCATAATAACGTCTTCACTCTCAACATCAATATTTGAAGTAGCTTCATCAAAGATGTACATCTGGCTATTGTGAAGCAGGGCTCTGGCCAGTGCTAATCTCTGACGCTGACCACCAGACAAGTTGGAGCCCTTCTCGGCAACTGGCGCGTCAAGTCCACCCAAAGACTTTATGAACTCAGCAAGATTGACCTGTTCAAGGGCGTGCCAAAGCTGTTCTTCAGTTGCCTCTGGATTACCCATGGCAAGGTTAGAGCGAACGCTTCCCATAAAGAGATGTGCTTGATGACCAATATACGTAACGTTTTGAAGCAAATTCTGGTCAGAAATGTCTGACAAACTGGTATTTCCAAACAGAACATCGCCAGAATACGAGCGGAGTTTTCCGGTCAGAAGTGCTGCAATTGTTGATTTTCCGCAGCCTGACTCTCCTACCAGGGCATTCAAAGAGTTAGCGCGCATTCCAAAAGAAACATTCACCAAGACGGGTTTCTCACCGTCGTAAGAGAAGGAGACATTGCGCAGCGTCAAATCGCTGGACTCTGGAACGGTCTTGGTACCCTGCTCTCGAACAGGCATATCAAGCAGGTCAAAGATCTTGTCCGACGCTGCCATACCGTTCATGGCAATGTGGAAATAACTGCCCAAAAGACGCATAGGCAGGAAGAACTCAGCCGAAATCAAAATGACAAAGACGCCTTCCCACATAACGAGGAACTGGTCATTTACCTGCTGAATTGCAAGAATTGTACCAAGCGCGCTTCCACCAAATGCAACCACGTCCATCACGGTGATGGAGTTGAGCTGCATGGTTAGAACCTTCATGGTAATACGTCTAAAGTGCTCGGCTTCCTCGTTCATCTGCTTGTGTTTAAAACCATCAGCCTTGTAAATCTTTGCTGTGGTCAGACCCTGCAGGTTCTCCAAAAACGTATCGCCAAGCTGCGTATACTGGCCCCAATACTTGGACAAAAGCTTCTTTGCAAACTTCTGGATAAGAACGATGGTCATTGGAATGAGCGGCACAAATACCAGCAAAACAATGCCAACTACCGGACTAATAAGGAGCAAAACAAGAAAAAGTGTCAGTGGCGCCAAAACTGCATAGAAGAACTGTGGTAGATACTGCGCAAAATATGTCTCAAGTTGATCGACACCCTCAACTGCCAGCTGAACAATCTCACTGGTCGCATATGAATTTTTATACGAGGGACCAAACTCTAAAAGCTTCTGATAGATTTTCTCGCGAAGGGTCTTTTTAACCCTTTTTGCTGCGTAAAAGCTTGTCTTGTGCTGAGCAAGTTTGCAGAAATACCTAATCACAATAGCAATAAGGCAGAGTGCAATAAACACCAACTGCTCTTCGAGGACAAAATAATCTATAAACAAAGCTTCTATCATTCTTGCCAGAGAATACATAAATACAATATTGGCAAGTAGCGCAATCCACTGGTAAAGCACGGTCAAGCCAATATATTTTTTACTCTCCTCAATGAGGGCAATGAGGCGTTTGTTGATCATCATATGCAGACTTCTTTCGCTTTTCTTACAAGCAGAATCTTTAATCCACTAACTGTTTTACTTACTTTACGTGTAGTTTTGTCGTTGCATATAAGAGTTTGCCTTATATAACATTTTGAAGCAACATACAAAATAGCGAGAACAACTGCTATTTTTGAACACGTTCCCAGTCCGCTTTTGTGAGCATTGATATACCAAACTGCTCTTCTTTGCCTGTGTACTTATTAAAGTCTGTAATAATGCCCATCTCCGTGAAGCCGCACTTACGAGCCACTGAAGCAGACTTTTTATTGCGCTCAAGATATCTAATAATTACCTGGTCAACACCATGCTCTTCAAATGCATATGCGGCAAGAGCTTGAGCACCCTCGGATGCAAACCCTTGCCCCCAATAAGGACGACCAATCCAATAGCCAATTTCTGCCTGATGCAGCTGCTTTGAGGAATCCTTTGGATCTGGAATTTCTTCAAAATCCAACGACATTGAACCAATTAGATGACCGGTCCTCATGTCTTTTCCGATCTCTGAATCTTTTGCTAGTTCATAAAGCTCATTGGCATCAGATGCATGCCATGGAATAAGAAACAATCTCTTAGTGGTAATCATCCAAACTCCCTTTAAAGCTTTTTACTACCCTACAGCTTTCTTATACTGTCCAATCTGTTGGACACTCATGCTTTTTAACTTCTTTACTCTATCCTTAACATCTTCTAAGGAGGCTCTTATGTATAGTCCTACAAAACTTGTTGATTCCTTTGTTATCTCCGGTCTTCCCTACTACGACGCTCCTCTTATTTTTGATCAGCTTAAACTTGGTTCAGATCTAACCATTGTTCCTGAACGCGATAACCCTTATGACCCAGAGGCTCTTGCTCTGTACTCTAATGACCATAAGCTGGGCTTTGTTCCTAAAGAAAACAACTCT
>JAHACE010000113.1 GCA_018376005.1 Atopobium sp.
CTTTACCAAGCTGTTGGACGCAGGCTTTACCGATACATTTAGGTATCGCCATCCCGACATGACCGGCGCTTACAGCTGGTGGAGCTACCGCTTCAACGCTCGCAAGAACAACGCCGGCTGGCGCATCGACTACTTCCTGGTCTCCGATCGCATTGCTGAGCAGGTCAAAAGCGCATCCATCTTGAGCGAGGTCTACGGCAGCGACCACTGCCCCGTCGAGCTGAGTATTGAGCTGTAGTCCGTGCAGGTGGCGAGAAGACCGGTCTTCTCGCCAGGGTTGCCTCAAGATGGCGGCCGTGATTAACTAGAGTTGTCGATTGAGATTCAAAGGAGCACGTCATGCGCATTACTTGCGACGTTCATACTCATAGTCTGTACTCAAGGCACGCCTATTCAACCATTGAGGAGAACGTTCGCGCGGCTTCTGAGCGTGGCTATGAGCTGCTTGGAATCACCGACCACTTCTCGTCCATGCTGTATGACCAGCAGACCATTAAGAACTTCCAGTTCTATATGAACACCGCCATTTGGCCAGAAACCTGGTACGGCGTCAGGCTGCTGCATGGCGCTGAGGTGGACATTGTTGACCTTGAGGGCAATCTGTTTGCCTACGATATTACGTTTGACCAGGGCATTAATGGCGATAAACTCCGCCAGCCCCATATTCTTGGCGAGCACATCCTGGGTACCTGCGATTATGCGGTTGCAAGTATCCATAGCAAGCAGTGGGCGGCAGGTGCCTCACAGAAGCAAATTACCCAGATGTATGTAAATGCGCTGGATAATCCACATGTTTTGATTCTTGGTCACCTTGGACGCAGTGGTTTAGATTTTGATATTCCAGCACTGGTTAGAGAGTGTCGCGATCGCGGCAAGCTCATTGAGATGAACGAGGCCACGCACGACGAAGGCCAACGTGAAGTTGCTATTGAGCGTTGTCGTGTGATTGCAGAGACCTGCGCTGAACTGGGATGCAAGATTTCCTTTGGCTCAGATGCTCACATTGCAACCCGCATTGCTGATGCGCATTCTGTTATTAAGCTGCTTGAAGAGGTTGACTTCCCCGAGGAGCTTATGGCTTGTCGCGATGCTCAAACGTTTTTGGGCACCATTGCTGACGCAAAGATTCCAGCTTCTAAGCAGGGATACTAAGCCGAACAACTGCAGCAACAACATCGCATAAAGAAAAAGCCGCGTTATCACGCGGCTTTGAACTGCCTCCCATTTCTTTGACACGAGAAATAGGAGTCAGTTCAAAACACACCTAAGTCGGATAATCTGTCAAAAAGACGTATACATGACGCCGAAAATAGCTAAAACGTGCAGATTATCTTCATTTGATGTGTAATATGGCCGCAATTGTGCAGATTATCTGACATAGGTGTGTTCCTTAGAAGCGGAATTTACCTATAGTTAGATTTTTTATATTTCTCTATTCATTTTCAAGCATATTAAGTGAAGTTTATGCATAAAGATGTATATCAGGCAGTGCGACCGCCTAGCTGCCTAGCTATCTTGATTAAAAGCATGCCGATTCTTCAGCAGAACCTGCCAAAGCTGCGCTATTTTGTGCGCCAGGCCTAAAAGCCGACGCTAACATGCTGCAGAATCATAATCACCCGCACATGAACTGCCTCCCATTTCTTATGTCCAAGAAATGGGAGGCAGTTCACTTTGTCGTTTGTGGTCGATTGGTTTTCTCGCTGTTGGATCGCTGAGCTCCGCTGCGACGCTTATTTCATTGCAGCAAGAGTCTTTTCCCAGGCAGCAAGCGAGTCTACGCAGGTCTGGTACGCAACGCAGTAGCTCACGCGCAGCCAGCCTGGACAGCCGAACGAATCGGATGGAACAGGGAGCAGCTCAAACTGCTTTGCCACATCGCAGAACGCCTGAGCGTTCCCACCAGGAGCACGAACCCACAGGTAGAATGCGCCATCAGGCTGGATGTACTCGTAACCAAGCTTGGTGAGGCCCTCGGTTAGAACTTCTCGATTCTTTGCATAGGCCTCAACATCTGCCGGCTCATCAACGCAGTCGATAATAACGCGCTGGAAAAGCGCTGGCGCGCACACAAAACCCAGCAATCGAGCCGCACCCGCGCAAGCTGCGTAAATCTCCTTCTGCTCCGGATTAGAAGCAGGAACCAGCACCCAACCAATACGCTCACCAGGAAGTGAGAGGGACTTGGAGTAGGAATAGCACACAATAGTGCGCTCGTAGACGTCAGGAACCCAAGGGACCTCAATGTTGCCAAAAACAATCTCGCGATAAGGTTCGTCGGAGATAACGTAAATGTCAGTGCCCAGCTCAGCGGAGCGTTTGCGGAGCATGTTGGCAAATGCGTCCAGGTTTTCCCTGGTATACACAGCACCAACAGGATTGTTTGGAGAGTTGATAATCACCGCGCGAGTCTTAGGCGTAAGAGCTGCACAAACAGCGTCAACATCAATCTGGAAGGTTTTCTCGTCAGCCAAAACTTCAACGCAGGTAGCCTGTGCATGATCAATCCACACGCGATACTCAGGGAAGTATGGCGCAATGACAATAACCTCTTCACCTGGAGAAACAATGGAATTGAGCGCCATAGAAACGGAGGCAGCCGCTCCACAGGTCAAGATAAGGTCGTCTGCCTGAGCTGCGTGATCTCCAAAGCGACGTCGGAGCGACGCAGCAATTGCCTCCCTGGCCTGGGGAATGCCAATTGTAGGCGTATAGCTGTGAACCTGCTGGGGAGGCAGCTGCATGGCGGCCTCGATAGAGGTGCGAACAGACTCAGGAGCAGGCTCGGAAGGGTTGCCAATCGAGAAATCAAACACATTCTGAGCGCCAATCTCAGCACGACGCTGCATCGCATAACCTGCAATCTCGCGGATTGCAGACTTTTCTGATCCGTATGCAAGACTTGTCTGATTGACCATGGTTTCTCAATTCTCTCGAAGC
>JAHACE010000114.1 GCA_018376005.1 Atopobium sp.
GTCGATAGCCTTGATGGCCTCGGAGTCAACCTTTGAAGGATCTGCGGTCTTAATGCGGAGCCTGGTCATGCAGACCATGTTGCTCTGAACATTTTCTTTGCCACCGACGGCAGCAAGAATCTGTTCTGAAAGCTTGGTGTAATCCATACTTTCCTTCTTTCTCTCGTTGCGATGTTGCAACAAATACCTATCAAGAATACATAAAAAATGAACTTATCGGTACAACAATCCATACCTGTGGTTCATTGTTTCATGTTTTGACCTAATTTGAGCGCCCTGTTACTGCAGGTAAACTGAGCGTTTTTCAAAACTTGCCGACCACTTGCGCGTCGTGCTGATACCACTGACCGATGTAACTGAAACAAAATGCTTACGCGTGTGTCATTTGTTACAACTGCGATTACTACAGTGCACCTCTGACATGGCCATGGGCTGCCTCAAGCTTAGCTTTTGCCTCTTCAACAGGCATCTGAGTCAGCAGCATGACAATAGCAAGCTTTGCATTACCATCAGCCTGCTCAAGAGCCTGAGCTGCCTCTTCACGGGTGCAACCAGTTGCTGCCATGGTGATGTTCTGCGCGCGAACTACCAGTTTCTTATTGGTCTGCTGCACGTCAACCATAAGATTCTGATATGCCTTACCCACGCCAACCATAGAACCGGTTGAAATCATGTTCAGAATCATCTTCTGAGCGGTACCAGACTTAAGGCGTGTGGAACCTGTAAGAACCTCAGGACCGCAGGAAGGCTCAATAGCAAGCTCTGCCTCTTTGCCCACTTCAGAACCCTTATTGCAGGCAATAGCAACGGTCTTGCAGCCCAAAGAGCGAGCATAGCGCAGACCGCCAATAACGTAAGGTGTGCGACCACTAGCTGCAATTCCAATAGCAATGTCGTTCTTGTTCAGGCCAATCTTCTTGAACTCTTCTTCGCAAAGCTCAAGAGAATCTTCCGCACCTTCAACTGCACGTACAAAGGCCTTCTCGCCACCGGCGATAAGACCAACAACCACGTCAGGAGAAACGCCAAAAGTAGGCGGACACTCAACCGCGTCCAAAACGCCCAAGCGGCCGGAGGTTCCAGCGCCAAAGTAGACAATCCTGCCGCCAGCTTCTAGCGAGGAAACTGCCCACTCAACTGCCTGTGCTACCTGGGGAAGAACCTCTTTTACGCCAGCTACCACGTTGAGATCTTCCTGGTTCATAACACTGACCAGCTCAAGCGGGGTCATCTGATCCAGGTCCATAGTGTTGGGGTTTCTTGTCTCGGTGACAAGTTTTGTTAAATCAATCACGTTTTCACCTTCTGTGTTGTGATTTTTACGCAATAACGTCGTTGGCTGTACCAGGCAAATCTTGGTCAGAAGAAAGCGTATTGACACGCTCGGCTGAATCCAACTTGCCAATATAATTTGTCGAGAAACGCTTAACGCTCTTCTCGTAATTTCTGTTTACATATGCTGCAAAGAGTGCATCTACAACGTTGAGCTGGGCAATTCTTGAAGACATGGCGCCGCTTCTCATAATGTGCTCAGTCTCTGCAACGCCCAAAACGTAGTCGGAGCGGTGAATGAGCTCTGAATCAATGCCGCCGCGAGTGATGGAGACCACTTTGGCACCGTTTGCCTTTGCAATCCAGGCACACTCGATGGCTTCACGCGTAAGGCCTGAGTAGCTGACCACAATAGCAAGATCTTCTCGCCCCATGTTTTTGGCGTAGAGCATCTGAGAGTGGTAATCGTCGCTCAAGTTGCAGGTAATGTTGAGGCGCATGAGTTTGAGCTGCTTGCCGTAACTTTTTCGATGATCACATCAGTGGTGTCACCTGCGATAACGCCGCCGACAGCAATATCGTTGCTTTTGTTACTTACTGCCAGCTCGTAAATGAGCGCCTGCTGGAACTCTTTATAGCCACCGCAGCCAAGCTTCTTGCAAAGCCTGACAACCGTTGACGCAGATGTATACGTTTGAGCTGCTAGTTTATGGATTGATTGACCAACTGCCGCCTCTGGATCAGACAGAATATAGTCGACAATATCGCGTTCAGCTGAACTAGCATTCTTGCGATACTCTTCCAGACGTAGACGAACACCTCTCACGCAATCACCTCCGGCCGTCCAGTTGACTAAAACGTTTGACTATATTGTTTCACGATGCCATAAAAATTTCATCTGTAAAGTAGGCAGTGCCGTAAACGGTAGTATTGCATACGCAAGTGTAAGCGCGCTCCATGTGCGTTGCATGCACGACTACTCATGTTTTCCCAGCATAATGCGGGGACAATTGTCGCAAAAACTGAGCCTTAATTTGGGCACGTTACTATCACTTCATAAAAACTTTTACTACCGAGTAGACATTTGACCACGTAAAACCTGATTAAAATATTTCATCTTTGCCTAAAAAATTCAAATTTAGATACCATTGACAGCTTTTTTGATACCACTCGCAGTACGTTAACGTACCCATTATTTCAACTTGAGCAAACTAGCTGCAATTTTGATGGAACGCACGTCATCATAAGCGCAAATTATCTCAGCCAATTGAGATAGCAGGTGTTTCACCTAAGGCAAAACCGAAGGAGACAATATGCGCACCAACGAAGATTTGCACCAGAATCAAAACGCTCACTCTGAGCATTCACCCAACGCAGGCTCCCCTGCTGGACAAACCAGAAGACAATTCCTCAGCAGAAGTGCTCTTGGTCTAGCCGCTCTAGCAGGTCTTGGCCTTACCGCCTGCCAGACAAAGGGTGGCGCAACTGCTGCTAAGGGAACCGCAAAGAAAGTTGACTCCGTAGACGGAACCTTCCAGTACGAGAAGGTTTTCCCTGTTCTCAACGACAACGAGGCCTTTGACGACTCTCTTGTTACCAACCAGCTCAACAGCTTTGTTTGCTTTGCTGGTCAGGGCACCGTCTATGTAAAGAGCTCCGAGCCTCAGAGCTTTGCGCTCTTTGTAAACGGTCACCAGGTTCCAACTGACAAGCTTGACGGCTCCTCCTGGAACCAAATTGACATCTCTGACGTAACCGTCAACGGCGATAACCGCCTGCAGGTCAGCACTGTTAAAGAGACTCAGGCAACCTTTGAGGTCAAGATTGGCTACCCAACCCTTATTGACGGCACCAAGGACTACGCTGACAACGACAACTTTAAGCTGATTGACCAGATTATCAACGCAGAGATTGCCAACGGCTTTACCTCTGCCCAGCTGGTTGTTACCAGGTACGGCAAGATTATCAAGAAGACCAACTACGGTAACGTCAATTCTTACAACAAGGACGGCTCTCGCATCAAAGATGGCAAGGCTGTTGACGACAATACCCTCTATGACCTGGCCTCTAACACAAAGATGTATGCCACTAACCTGGCAATTGAGAAGCTGGTTACCGACGGTCAACTGGACGTCTCCAAGAAGGTTCAGGAGTACATTCCAGACTTCAAGGACCAGGAGGGTGATAAGATCCTGGGCAAGAACGACCTCACCGTTCGTGAAATCCTAGAGCACCAGGCTGGATTCCCACCAGATCCTCAGTATCACAACCGCAACTACAACCCAGAGAAACCCGACGATCCTCAGCCAAACGCAAACCAGAAGCTGTACTCCCATAATCGCGATGAGATTCTGCAGAAGATTATCGAGACCCCTCTGCAGTACGTCCCAGGCACCAAGACTGCCTATTCCGACGTAGACTACATGCTGCTTGGTTTTATCATCGAGAAGATCACCAACAAGCGCCTTGACCAGTACGTTAAAGAAGCTCTTTATGAGCCACTGGGACTCAAGAACGTCACGTTTAACCCACTGGACAACGGCTTTAAGGCTGACGGAATCGCAGCTACCGAGCTTAACGGCAATACTCGTGACGGCCTGATTACCTTTGACAACATGCGTACCGACACCATTCAGGGTACGGTCCATGACGAGAAGGCCTACTACGCCATGGGTGGCATCTCTGGTCACGCTGGTCTGTTTGCCAACGCTTCCGACCTGGCAGTTCTTGTCCAGACCGTTATGAACCGTGGTGGTTACGGCAACACTATGCTCTTCAGCGAGGACGTTCACGACCAGTTCATCAAGCCAAAGGACACCAACGTCACCTACGGTTTGGGCTGGAGGCGTAAGGGTCACATTGGCTACCAGTGGGCCTTCTCGCCAATTGCAAACGCTGCAACCGTTGGCCACACCGGCTGGACTGGCACACTTACCGTCATTGACGTCTACAACAACACCAGCTTGGTACTGCTCACTAACACCAAGAACTCGCCTGTCATTGACAACAAGGTCAACCCTAACGACTTTGTGGGCAACCACTTCCTGACCGGCGGCTACGGAGTTGTTTCTACGCTGGCATTTGATGGCCTTGACGACGCAAACGCCGAGGGCAACAACGCCAAGCTCATGGACATGGTTATTGCCAAGTACAAGCTTATTCAGGCCGAGGCAGATTATCAGACTGACCCCGATAA
>JAHACE010000115.1 GCA_018376005.1 Atopobium sp.
GTCAAAGTCGCGCTTATCGCCTGATGGAACACCCATAACGGCGCCAGTACCATAGTCGAGAAGGACGTAGTCAGCAACCCAAATTGGTACGGTCTGTCCAGTAACAGGGTTAATTGCGTAACGGCCAGTGAATACGCCGTGTTTCTCGCGATCTGTGCCCTGGCGATCAATGGAAGAAACCTTTACGGCCTCCTCGTGAAGGGCGTCAAAGGCAGCCTTGTACTCTGAATCCTCTACCAGCTCAGCAGCAAGCTTGGACTCTGGTGGAAGCAGCATGAAGGTGCAGCCGTAGATGGTGTCTGCACGAGTGGTAAAGACAGTCATCTTGGTATCGGTTGGCGTGACGCCATCAGTGTCTGCCAGGGTAAAGTCAATTTCTGCGCCCTCGGAGCGTCCAATCCAGTTAGCCTGCATGGCACGAACACGCTCTGGCCAGCCCTCAAGCTGGTCAAGGTCATCAAGAAGCTCCTGCGCGTAATCAGTGATGCGCAGGTACCACTGAGAGAGCTCACGCTTCTCTGGAACCGCACCACAGCGCCAGCACTTACCGTTAACTACCTGCTCGTTTGCAAGAACAGTTTTATCGTTAGGACACCAGTTAACTGGGCTTGTTGCACGATATACCAGGCCCTTCTCAAGCATCTTGAGGAAGATCCACTGACCCCATTTGTAGTACTCAGGGTCACATGTGTTAAACATGCGGTCTTTGTCGTAAGCAAAGCCCATGCGGAACATGGTCTTTACAGCCTGGTCAATATTCTTATGAGTCCACACAGAAGGCTGGGTATTGTGCTTAATAGCAGCGTTTTCTGCAGGAAGTCCAAAAGCGTCAAAGCCCATTGGATGCAAAACGTCAAAGCCACGCATACGAGCCTGACGAGCCATAGCATCGCCAATGGTGTAGTTACGAGCGTGACCCATATGAAGATCGCCCGAAGGATAAGGGAACATCTCGAGAACGTATTTTTTAGGCCTTGAGCTGTCTTCTTCTGTCTTGTAAAGATTCTGCTCTTCCCAGACACGCTGCCACTTAGTTTCAATAGCCTCAGCATCGTAGGCAGGAAAATCACCTGTATCGGATACGTTCTGTACTTCCTCGTTTTCCACGAGTTCCCCTTTCTTATAGCGATGCGTCACCAAGCAAAATACTTGGTGACGCTCGTAGTCCATAAATCCTGTGAGTTATGAACGGAAATTGTAGCTGACCTGCTGGTTTGAATCTTTCAGCAAGACGTCGTGTGCGCCGCCCTCAACAATTGAAGTTGAAGAGACAAGTGTAATCTTTGCTTTATCGCGAAGCTCAGGAATATCAAGAGCGCCGCAGTTGCACATGGTGGACTTGACCTTCAGAAGTGATGCATCAACGCCATCCTTCAAAGGACCTGCATATGGAACGTAGGAATCAACGCCCTCAACAAAAGAAAGACCGCGCTTGTTGCCGCCAAGGTCGTAGCGTTGCCAGTTGCGAGCACGTGCAGAACCCTCGCCCCAGTATTCCTTCATGTAAGAGCCGTTAACAATAACGCGGTCAGAAGGGCTCTCATCAAAGCGAGCAAAGTAACGGCCAAGCATCATGAAGTCAGAACCCATAGCAAGAGCCAAAGTCATGTGATAGTCGTAGACAATTCCACCGTCAGAACAGATTGGAATATAGACGCCAGTCTCCTCAAAGTACTCATCACGAGCGCGAGCAACATCAATGACAGAGGTTGCCTGACCACGACCAATGCCCTTCTGCTCACGAGTGATGCAGATAGAACCGCCGCCAATACCAATCTTGATAAAGTCAGCGCCAGCCTCTGCTAAGAAGCGGAAGCCCTCAGCATCTACAACGTTACCTGCGCCAATCTTGACGGAATCACCGTAAGTTGCACGAACCCACTCAAGCGTGCGCTTCTGCCACTCGGAATAACCCTCAGAAGAGTCAATACACAAAACATCAGCACCTGCATCAACAAGCAGAGGAACGCGGGTCTCATAGTCACGAGTATTAATACCAGCGCCAACCATGTAGCGCTTAGAGTCATCAAGAAGCTCATCTGGAGCAGACTTGTGGGAATCATAATCCTTGCGAAATACAAGGCTGACCAGGTGGCCGTTCTTATCGACAATAGGAAGGGTGTTGAGCTTGTTGTCCCAGATAAGATCATTTGCCACTTTGAGGGAGGTATCCTCAGCTGCGGTAATAAGCTTATCAGCTGGAGTCATAAACTCAGATACCAGCTTAGAGCGATCATCGCGAGAAGGACGATAGTCACGAGAGGTAACAATGCCCACGAGCTTACCGCGAGAAGTGCCGTCATCTGTGACAGGCATAGTGGAGTGACCAGTCTTCTCTTTAAGATCAAGCACGTCACCAAGGGTCATCTCTGGAGTAAGGGTGGAGTCAGAAACAACAAAGCCTGCCTTGTAGCTCTTAACCTCACGAACCATCTGAGCCTCATCCTCAGCGGACTGAGAACCATAAATAAAGGCAATGCCGCCCTGCTGGGCTAAGGCAATTGCCAGACGAGGGCCAGAAACTGACTGCATTACTGCAGATACCATAGGAATGTTGAGCTCAATTGCGCTTTTCTCGCCACGCTTAAACTTTACCAGAGGAGTCTTCAAAGAAACATTTGCAGGGATGTTCTCAGCTGATGAATAGCCAGGAACCAAAAGATACTCAGAAAAGGTATGCGATTCGCCTTCGAAGAACTTTGCCATTGTTTTTGGCTCCCTCCTGACCTACCGGTCATGCTCAACGTGTTTTGGCATTGTACCACCAGTGGAGCTAATTATTTAATTTGAACTCCCACTTGAAGCAATAACATCCTCAAAGTTAACAGCAATGTCATGTTTTGTAGGAACCCACTCAACCTTTTTGAACAAAGCCGCAACGGTAATAGGGATATACGTCATCATAAA
>JAHACE010000116.1 GCA_018376005.1 Atopobium sp.
TTGGGCAAGCAGAGGAAGGTGCAGCGAGAAGGTCGTGCCCTTTCCAAGCTCGGATTCTACCGAGATAGTGCCGTTATGACGGTCCATAATCTCTTTTGTGATTGCCAATCCAACGCCAAGACCGCCCGAAGCGCGCTCGCGGCTTTCTTCGGCGCGCCAGAATCGCGAGAAGGTCTGTGGAATGTCCTCAGGAGCAATTCCCATACCGTCATCAGTCACGGAGATAACCGCATCGTTATCGTCGATTGATACGGTTATAACAACATGACCCCCGTCGTCGGTATAGCGGATAGCGTTGCTCAACAAATTGGTCAGGGCTTCTCGGATCATGTCCGAATCAATATCAACAAAACAATTGCCCTCTGGTGTCTTATCCACAAAGGTCAACGTGCGGTTATTCTCCTTGAAGAGTGTTTCTTGTACCGCAACAAGACTCGCCACCATAGCCACAACATTGACGCTTTCTGGGTTAAACTTTGTCTTTCCGTTCTCAAGTCTCGAGAGGTGGAGCATGGCGTCTACCAGGCGAGAAAGACGTCTACTCTCAGACACAATGTTTTCCAAGCGCTCTTCATCTGCAGGTAAAATACCATCTTGGATTGCTTCAACGGTGGCCATGATAGCCATGAGCGGAGTTCTGAGCTCATGTGCAACATCACTGGTCAGACGACGTTCAAGCTTAATGTCTCTTTCGAGTGAAGACGCCATGTCGTCGAAGGTTTCTCCCAGACGCCCCAGTTCATTCTCGCCACGGATGCCTGAACGAGCCGCAAGATTGCCGCTTCTGATCTGAACAGCCGTCTCGGTAATACGGCGTACGGGCTTGGTAAGTAGGAACGGTTCAGAACCAAACGTCCAAATTCTAATGCTGCCCACAGGCTCACCTTGTAGGTTTTGGACAACCGCATAAACCACGGCGTCACCCGTCTGAGGGCCAGATAATGCACTATTTCCACCAGGTCGGCGAGCATTTGGTGCCGAGTCGTCATACAGAACCACACCAGAAACATCTAAGACCTGGATACCAATATCGGAATTGGTTGCAGAGGCCTGACGTGCAATAGAGAGAACGTCGGCATTCCAGCCTTCTGCGCGCGCGTACGCCTGAGACATATTGAGCGCGGTAGTATCAACGGTGTTTTGTAGGTTCTCCCTGGTATAAGTAGTAAAACGGTTTTCCCAGACAATACCTAAAACAGAAATGAGCACCAATACCGTCATGACGGCAGTCAGTGCAAAGAACGCCGCCATACGGGTGGTAAAGCTTTGAGTGCCAACAGGGTCGGGCTTAATAGTTTTATAAGAACCCTCAGTTTCCGGAGGGTTCTTAAGAGAATTTGAATGATGTTTCTTGAAGAGCGCCAAAACTCTAGAGCTTAGGACTCGTGGCTAGCGTTGCCAGCCTCAAAGCGATAGCCGACACCGTGAACGGTGAACAGCCAGCGAGGATTACGAGGATCATCGCCGAGCTTTGCGCGCAAGTTCTTGACGTGCGAATCAATAGTACGCTCATAGCCCTCAAAGTCATAACCCAGGACCTTCTCGACAAGCTCCATACGTGTGTACACGCGACCAGGATAGCGAGCAAGGGTGGTGAGCAGCTTAAACTCTGAAGCGGTCAGGTCAACTTCCTCGTTGTTGATGAGAATCTTGTGACCAGAAATATCAATAGTAAGGGTACCGTAATCAAGCACGTCAACAGCAGTGTCTGGCTCAGAATACGTACGGCGGAACAGCGCGCGAACGCGTGCCACCAGCTCACGTGGCGAGAAAGGCTTAACAAGATAGTCATCAGCACCAAGCTCAAGACCAATAATTCTGTCTTCCACCTCACCTTTTGCGGTAAGCATAATGATAGGCACGTTAGAGGTATCTCTAATTGCACGGCAAACGCGCTCTCCAGAAAGTTTTGGGAGCATAAGATCGAGAATCACCAGGTCAAATGCGTGCTTTTCAAACTCTTCAACTGCACTTTGACCGTCGCCAACGCCCTTAACAACGTAATTTTCGCGCTCAAGATATGCTGAGACGGCGTCACGGATGACTTTCTCATCTTCGACAATCAGAATTTTCTTCTCGTCGGAAGCCATTGTCTCCCCTTTTCTTTTGCCCTGCATGTATGTGCGTATGGCACATTACGATTATTCATTAATTATTTGTATTCATTCTATCTCTATACCTACAAATAATCTACAAAGAAAAAACACGAACTGTCACGGAAGCCGGATATCCGCTGGTAGGATCCTTAACAGTTGAGTAGGTTACAAAAGAATCACAGTTGCCTTCTCGAGCAGGAAACTCTCCGTAATCAACGCTTCTATCCATTGAATAGAGCCAGTTTGCCGTTTGATTTTGCGGATCAACAAGCACGTAAGAGGCGCGGCTCTTAACTATGTAAAGGCTACCTTTACCTGCCGATATTGCATAAGGTTCACGCTCTATGACGTAAGGGTTTTCGCCTGAAGCAGGCAGGATATATGTTCCCATCTTGCCCAACAGGCCGCCCGAGTCATAACTTGCTTCTACCGACACAATGAACTTATCGTCTACGCGACTTGCTGCAAAAGGCTTGACGGATTGAGGCATAACAAGCTGGTCAACCTTGGTTTTAAGGTTGTCTCCCAGCAGGTATGCTGTAACGCCATAGTAGGTGCCTTCGGAGGCGCGAACTCGAGGAGTGAGGGTAACTACGCCCTTTGAGATAGACGGTGCAGTGGCAAATCTACCTGGAGATTCAACGGCGTCCGTTCCCTCAGAATCCCCCACACGCCACACGTAGCAGTGCGAAGATTCACGGGTTTTCTCGCCAGAAGAAGCTGGTTGGACGAGCCAAACCACCTTATCGTCTCCGCAGGCAAATGGAGCCGGATCCCAGTTTTTATCAGCCTTGTACAGCACCTTTGCGTCACCTGTGAGCTTGCCGTCAGAAAATGGTGCGGCGAGAAGTTCCCAATCAAAGGTTGTGGTATCCACCTCGACCCATGCGTACACAGAGTCAGAGCAGCGGACGTCGTAAATAACGGCGGTAGTATTGTTCATCTGAGCTGTAGGAACAACGTCAACTACCTGGCCAGACGTCAGCGAGAGAGCAGAGCCCTTTACCATAGGCGTAGCAGATGCGCCAGCCGTGGTGACGGGAATCCAATTTCCATCGGCTGGATGCAGCACGCTTCCCAGAGGGAGCGTCCAGGTCTGGCTTGGCTGAGCAGCATATTCCGTAGAGCTATAGGAGTCCAGCACATTTGTGCCAGAGGACTCGTCAAGTACCAGCGGTTTTCCTGCATCTCCCGAGCCTTCTTGATGAGAGCAGCCTGCCGCGATGCTAATTGCACCCGCAACTACGACACCAGCCGCTCCCGTCTTAAAGAAGTTTCGGCGAGAAATGTTCCCAAATAAAGACACGATTTAGTCCAATTCAAGATGCTCAAGACGGTCAAACAAAACGTTTGAACGGGTAAGGAATGCGCGAGGATCAAAGATTTTCTCAAGCTCCTCA